>NZ_JBYHFO010000023.1:0-49238 GCF_057669865.1 Sporosarcina sp. Y1009
GATATATCTTGACGTTTTGCTGTTCAGTTTTCAAGGTTCATATAATAATGTGAAGTGAAGTTTGATAGTAGTTATTTCCCGTCAATATTTAACGGTCTGTTTATCATAACAGTTCACACGACACAAGTCAACAACTTTCGCTAATATTTATTTGCGATGTCTTTGCAATAACTTTGCGATGTCTTATGGCGAAATCTAAATATAACTGATATAAGATATAAAGTCAACACCTTATCTTAATTTCTTTTTCCTAATACAAGACTGATTCGATTTCGCAATGGTTTATATAGTAAAACCCAAACAAAAAGGTTCTCTCATAATAACTACAAGAGAACCTTTGATAGGTCGAATTCATTTTATAAATATGAAGTAAAGTACAAAGATAATCCAAAGCCCGTACATGATTGGATGGATTTCTTTTCTATTTCCACTAATAATCATTGTAATTGGATAGAATATAAATCCGATTGCAATCCCTGTAGCAATACTATAACTCAGTGGCATAGTAATGATGGTTAGAAATGCTGGAACAGCTATTTCAAAACGATTCCATTCTATATTACCGAGACTTGATACCATCAGAACACCAACGATAATTAATGCAGGTGCTGTAACCTCAGAAGTAATGACAAGCAATAAGGGCGAAAAGAACAGCGCCAAGAGAAATAAAAGTCCCGTTACTACCGAGGCTAAACCGGTTCTTGCACCAGCTGCTACACCTGCTGATGATTCAACATAGGATGTCGTAGTGGATGTACCCAAAATAGCACCAGATACTGTTGCTACTGAATCAGATAAAAGCGCTCGTCCTGCTCGTGGTAATTTGTCATCCTTCATTAAGCCTGCTTGATTTGCAACTGCAACCAACGTGCCTGCTGTATCGAAGAAATCTACAAACAAGAACGTAATCACTACAATTAAAAATTGCGCAGTCAGTAATGACGTTGGATCTTGGAAGATTGCTTCGAATGCAGCACCAAATGTAGGTGCAACACTTGGAATCTTATCGACTACTTTTGAAGGAACTTCAATTAAGTTTACAATCATACCGAGTATTGTTGTAAGAATCATTCCATAAAAAATAGCTCCTTTTATTTTCCGAACCATCATAATAACAGTAATAACAAGTCCAAAGATTGCAAGTAATGTCGGCCCCTTTGAAAGATCGCCTAGCGTTACCAATGTATTTGGATCTGCCACAATGATATTAGCATTTTGAAATCCAAGGAAAGTAATAAAGAGTCCTATCCCAGCACCTACCGCAAATTTTAGTTGTGCTGGTATTGCATTGATAACAATTTCACGTAATCCTGACAGCGATAAAATAATAAATATTATCCCTGAAAACAAAACACCTGTAAGGGCTGTTTGCCACGGGATACCCATTCCTAAAACAACTGAGAATGCAAAAAATGCATTTAATCCCATTCCTGGCGCTAAACCGATTGGATATCTTGCAATAATACCCATTACCATGGATCCAACTGCAGCGGCAAGTGCTGTGGCAACAAATACTGCACCTTTATCCATTCGCATTGCTTCTGGGACATCAATTCCATCTAAAGAAAGCATGAGGGGATTTACGACTAGAATATAGGCCATTGCTAAGAATGTCGTAATTCCTCCTACAATCTCATTACGATAATTCGTACCAAGCTTATCAAACTCAAAATACTTCTTCATAAAAGACCATCCATCCTTAGTTTGTAATATAAAAAAGAAGCATACAGCTCTCTATAAGCGTATGCTCCAAAAATACAAATCTAATAAACAGGGATAGCCCTGTCTAATAGATCGTAGTCGGAACATTTAAGGTGTTCCGGTAGAAACGTCTGGACCATATCTCCAGATTTATACGACATTTACTATTTTTTTGTTATTCCCACTCGATTGTTGAGGGTGGCTTGCTCGTTATATCAAAGAGAACGCGGTTGATTTTAGGTACTTCTGTAGTCATACGAGCACTAATTTTCTCGAGAATGTCCCACGGAATTTTTGCCCAATCAGATGTTACACCATCTACAGAGGTGACAGCGCGAATTCCAATTGCATAGTCATACGTTCTTTTTTCATTGGTAACACCTACGCTTTGAATATTCGGCAAAACTGTGAAATATTGCCATATATCTCTTTCAAGACCGGCTTTTTTAATTTCATCTCGTAATATTGCATCTGATTCACGGACCATTTCAAGCTTTTCTTCAGTAATTTCTCCCAGCACTCGAATACCCAAACCAGGACCTGGGAATGGTTGGCGCCAAACAATTTCCTCTGGCAAACCTAATTCCAATCCAAGTACGCGGACTTCATCTTTAAATAATGCTGCTAATGGCTCGATTAATTCGAATTCCATTTCTTCAGGAAGTCCACCTACATTATGATGAGATTTAATTGTTTGAGCTGTTAATGTCCCACTTTCAAGAATATCTGTATAAAGCGTACCCTGCGCTAGGAAATCTATGCCATCCAATTTTGCTGATTCATCATCAAATACATAGATAAATTCATTTCCAATAATTTTGCGTTTTTGTTCAGGGTCAGAAACACCTTTCAACTTATTTAAAAAGCGTTCCTGTGCATCGATTTTAATGAAATTCATGTTGAACTTTCCTTCAAACGTTTCGACTACACCCTCAGCCTCTCCTTTACGGAGTAAACCGTGGTCGACAAACATACAAGTCAGTTGGTCGCCAATTGCACGGTGGATTAGCGCTGCAACAACAGATGAATCTACACCACCACTCAATGCTAGTAGTACTTTTTTATCACCAACAGTTGAGCGGATCTTCTCAACTTCAATTTCAACAAAGTTTTTCATCGACCATTTCGTCTTTACATCACAAAGCCCAAAGATAAAATGTTTTAATAAGTCAAGACCATGTTCAGTCTTCGGGGATTCTGGATAGAATTGGAGTCCGTACACTTTTCGTTCATCATGCCCGATCGCCGCAATTTCACCTTTGTTTGTTGTGGCAATTACTTTAAAGCCTTCTGGCGTGGTAGTTAGTGAATCACCATGACTCATCCATACCTTTTGCGTTTCTACTTGTCCTTCAAATAAATCAGAAGATGTATCCAACTTCACTTCTTCTACACTGTATGTGCGCTCATTCGTTCTTTCAGGATTGCTACCAAAATGTTGCATCATAAGATGTGTGCCGTAACAAATGCCCAAGATTGGAATCCCTGATTCAAATATCTCAGAATCAATCGTGTACGCATCGTCATCAGAAACCGATTTGGGTCCACCTGATAAAATAATCCCTGCAGCATTCATGTTTTTAATCTCGTCCACAGTAATGGTATGTGGATGAAGTTCACTGTACATACCAAATTGTCGAATTGTACGTGTCAAAAGCTGATTGTAAGGACTACCATAATCAAGAATCAAAATTTTCTCTTGCTCGATTAATAAAGGAGTAGTTGACAAATTTTCCACCTCTTCTTCACTTTACTAAGATCGCCCTAAATAGTACGACAGCGCGATAAAGCCACTCAAAAAGTTAACTCATCACGCTTCGACCTTCATACTTCACGAAATCATTTTATTGGAAAGATTCCGTGATCATAGTCAAGTTATTTCCGGTAACTTGGTAGAAACATCCGAACCGTATTTCCGGATATATATGAGGGCATTTAAAGGAGCTCTTTTTATAATCTTACTGCTAAAAATAAAGAAAATCAATCAGAAGTCCTGATGATTAAATCTTCCCACACTTCTTGTAAACGTTGCCAATCGTGCTCCGTTCTATTTCCACCATAAATACCTTCCTCATAAGCATTCGTCAATTCTCGCATATTTTCTCCTCCAAAGTACTCATCGATTTGAATCGCATATGTCAAAAGTGTATCCCCGTTCTTTCGTTCGAATCCAAAACGATGAAGTTGCTTCAATAAACTTCTATATTGTTTTGAGTACTTGTTCCAGTCATTCTTTCCAAAACGGTAATATTGCAACAATAATTTCGGCATCCACTTTCTTCTTTGTTTATAGAAGAGAGAACCAAAAAGTATCAGTGCACCTATACTAGCAAGTAAAATCCATTTCCTATCTAGTACCCATTCTTTCCCTTCATCAAGCATTTTACTGAAATCGAATTTACTTTCCTTATCCTCTGCAGTTAGTTTTTCTTTTTCCTCTAATTTCTCTCGCTCAACTTCAGGCATTTCTGGAACTTCTGGATCGTCTAATTCTAATTCCATATCATACTCAATACTAGATGCCCCGCCAAAACCAATCGTTGGCTCAAACGGCATCCATCCAACACCTGGCATAAAGGCTTCTACCCACGAGTGCGCTTCATTATTGGTGATTTTATAGACGCTTTCATTGTCTTCATTCCGTCCTAATTCACCGGGTGCAAATCCCTTTACCCATTTTGCCGGAATCCCAATGGAGCGAAGCATAACGACCATTGAACTAGAGAAGTTATCACAATATCCGCTCTTCGTGTCAAATAAAAACTGATCGACATAATCCTCATCTCCAGTAGGAACCGCTACATCTTTTTGGTCGTAAACAAATCCGTTTCGACCAAAATATCGCTCAATCTCTTTTGTTTTGTCATATACACTTTCACTAGATTCGGTTATCGAGATTGCAAGTTCTCTTACACGTTCTGGTAGCTCACTCGGAAGTTGCAAGTAGTCTGCAAAATCCTCACCTAAAGTAGACAAGTCTGCCATCTTTGTTTCTCGCAATACTTTCAAACTATATTCGTGTTCAACATAATCAATTTCATATGAAGTGAGGGAAATCGGCTCATCGCCAATCATTGTTCGATATTGACCCAAGTTTTCTAACTTCATAAACTGCACATCTTCATCAGTTTCTACATTTACCATACCGTAAGGGTAAACAAGAAATGGAAATCGCTTGAACATAGTCAACGCAGCAAGCTTTGTATCACCGCTCGTCACTCCGCCGCTTTCGACATATGCCCCCATGCCTTGCTGGGACGTGTAAATTTTCACATCACTTTCGCCTGGTTGTTCCCATCCTTTAGACGTGTAGGTATTTTTCGACTCAATCTTCCAATATTGTTTTTTGGGAACTGCCGCTTCAAAGATTAATGTATTATCTTGTATGAAGGGACCACCCAGTCTAGAATCATCGGGATCATAACCAGTTTTCGAAATCCCGCCCCCACTACCCCCTTCACCGTTTCCATCTACAACAGAAGTCAAAAACGGAACTGGATCGGCCCATACTGGATCTAGTTTTGGGAGTGAGATCATGAGAACACCACTGACAATGAGAATCCCAATTAACGGAATTGAAATACTGGATAATTTATGTGAAGAGATTGACAGATTATATTTCTCAGCTATTTTTGGGATCGTGAGTAAGCCTATCAGTAATAATCCAGTGATCATGATAATCAGAATCGAGCCTTTAGCAGAATAAGCCGTAAAGGTATCAATAATTGCAATAAAGATTACCGTCATACTATAAAATAGAAACATACTCTTTCTTGACTCGATCCAGTGCCTTGTCAGGTAAGACGTCATCCATAACAATGTAAAGAATAAGATTGTACGAAATGGATTTGTAATCCCAGACCAATTGCCGACAAAAATGAATGTAAAATTAGAGATGAAATCTGCCCACAGTATCAACACTGTTTCTTTCGTTAGTAGAAACACGTCGAAAAACATATAATGAACAGCCCAAATAATATAAATGCCTTTAATAATAGAAGCAAGCCACCATTTCACTGTGAATAGCGATAAGAAAAATGAGATTCCGATAAAAATTAAAAATAAATACATTTCCCCTGTTTGCGTAAGTTCCATTATCGGAATCAACCATTCTCTTAATAAAACAATAGCTAAAAAGTACAAGATAAAGAGAAACCATTTGTCTAGCCGCATTTCGTTCATGAATTCACCACCCCTTTAAACGCAGTTGGGAACTGTTCTTTCGTAATTGTATGGATAGAAATCCCTTTAGACTTAGCAAAGTGAACGTCCTCCAAAAGCGAATAATTCACAGGTGTTTTATTCTTTATGACAGTAAAACAAGTAATTGAGCGTGCGTTTGTCACATTCTCGATAATCGCTTCTAAGAATGGCCAGTCTGGACGACCAGTGATGACAATGACACTCCCACTTTGACTAAATTCCGTTGTGAAGTCATGAGAAATTACCGTTGTACTCTCTTCAGAAGGTCGTATCTTTGCTAAATGAATGAGAACTTTTCTAAACTGTTCTTCTGATTGAATAAAAGGGAAAGCCGAGGATTCCGAACCAGCTGTGTAAAACCCAATTCGCGCTTGGTCATTTGTAGCTTCCTTCAAAATAGATGCTGCAAGCTCAACTTGTTCCTCGAAGGTTTCAGATGAACGTCCATCGAAAAGAATAAGTAAATCTTGCGAACGACGATCTTCAAATTCTTTCGTCATCAGTGCGCCTGTTCTGGCGAACGATTTCCAATGTATCCATGAAACACGGTCACCTGATTGATAATCCCGAACGCCCGTCGCCATTGTTGTATCTTTGACAACATTATAAGGTGAAGTCATAGATCCTAAATCATACTGTGTATCAATAGGCTCATAGTGAATATCTGTCATTTTCGGATAAACCAGAACTGTATTTTTCAGCCGAATAAAATGCGTTTTCCGAATCCATGCAAAGAAATCCGTAACTTCAATCTCTACACCTTCTAAAACATGTTCACCGCGCGGCATTTTTTCTATCTCATACTGCCACTCTTTTTCCTTTTGAAAGCCGAAAATAAAAAACTTATTACTAGTCCCTTTTTCAACTGCCAGTAAATTTTCATCACGCCATTTTTCTGATATTACCGTATATAGTAATGGAAATGGAAAATTTCTTTTCACGGTTAAACTCACGATTAAGCGTCCACCATTTTCCACACTTGGCGTCCGAATAATGCGTTCGGCTTCGATTGTTCGAAGTGGATATAAAAATAATGCAATCGAATAAAGCGTAAATGGAATGATGGCGTAAAAAATTGCCCAGCTAACATATCCGCCTTGAAACATGGCATAAACGAAGGCCGATAGTACAACAAACAAAACAAAGACAAGCCGCCCCCATATTAATATCAGTTCCTTAAATTTCTTCATTTAATCGAAACCTTGTCCATTGGCACATTCACTTTGGCTAGTATTCGCTCAACAATTTCATCTGGTTCAATACCTTCATACTTAGCTTCTGGTTTTAAAATCATTCTGTGACCAAAAACAAATGGTGCTAAATATTGAACATCATCTGGTGTTACATACATTCTTCCAAGAAGTAATGCATAAGCCTGGCATGCTTTCATAAGTGAAAGAGATCCCCTTGGACTGACACCAAGATAAACGAACGGATTATTTCTGGTTTCATTTGCGCAAGTTACAATATAAGATTTTACCGCATCGCTGACAATGACATCTTTCACCGCTTGCTGCAAATTGATTAGTTCTTCTAAGGAAATAACTGTTTCTAAATGATTAATCGGAACATCTTGTACAGCACGACGTAATACTTCCATTTCTTCTTGTGGTGTAGGATAGCCCATTTTCAGCTTGAATAGGAAACGGTCTAATTGTGCTTCTGGTAGCGGATACGTGCCTTCATATTCAATTGGATTTTGTGTTGCCATCACAAAAAACGGTTGTGGTATCTGTATCGTTTCACCGTCAATCGTCACGGATGATTCTTCCATGCCTTCGAGTAATGCAGACTGTGTTTTAGGAGACGTTCGGTTAATTTCATCCGCTAGAACAATATTCCCCATGATTGGGCCTGGCCTAAATTCAAACACCATGTCCTTTGGATTATAAATTGAGACGCCCAATACATCAGAAGGTAGTAAATCTGGCGTAAATTGAATACGTTTGAAATTCGCACCAATGGATTTAGCTAAAGCTTTAACCATCATCGTTTTTCCAACACCCGGCACATCTTCTAATAAGACATGTCCCCCTGCTAGTAATGCAGTCATACTAAGTTCCGCGATATCCCGTTTCCCAATCATTACTTTTTCAATATTATTTAATACTTTTCCAATCACTTCTTTATGCAATGTCATTCCCCCCTGAAATATATCTTTAAACAGTAAATTATTAGAAAAATCACTCATACACTTTTATATTACAGGATAACCTGTCTGTCTACAACTTAAGCATAAAAAAACAAGACCTCGAAAAAGGTCTTGTTATTTCCAAAATTCGTCAAAAATTGTAATGGGTAAATGTCTTTTATGCATGGATTGAATATAATGCTTTTCGATTTGGTTTTGTGATTCTAAAGGGATCTTCTTACCTTCTAGATAATCATCGATGGACTCATATGTTACACCGAGGGCAACTTCATCTGGGAGCGATGGTTGGTCATCTTCCAAATCAGCAGTTGGTACTTTTAAATAGAGGTGCTGTGGACAACCTAATTCTTTCAGGAGTGCCCTTCCTTGTCTTTTATTCAAACGAAATATCGGCATAAGATCCGCTCCACCGTCACCGAACTTCGTATAGAATCCAGTCACCGCTTCAGCAGCATGATCACTTCCTAGTACAACACAGTTCTTGGTCGCCGCCACTGAGTATTGTACTTTCATGCGCTCTCTTGCTTTCTCATTACCTTTTGCAAAATCAGACAGCTTCACACCGATTTCTGTTAACGCTCTCACACTTGCATCAACAGATTCTTTGATATTCACCGTATATATTTGTGATGGACGGATAAAATCTAGTGCGTCTTGACAATCTTTTTCATCAAATTGGGTACCGTATGGAAGTCGAATCCCAATGAATTGAAAGCGATCTGTCTGATTCTCTTCATTTAACTCGTCGACTGCGATTTGCGCAAGCTTTCCAACAAGTGTAGAATCTTGACCGCCGGAAATCCCAATCACAAAACCATTTAAAAACGAATGTTTGGTTGCATATTCCTTCAGAAAATCTACTGACTTACGAATTTCTTCTTGGGGGTTAATAACCGGGTTTACTTTCAACTCAGCAATAATTTTTTCTTGAATTGATTTCATCAGACTATCTCCTTATTCATGCGTATACTCATCCACCATTTCACGGACTTCTTGAATATTACGCATTTTATTATCCCAGCACTTTTGACTTAAATCGACAGGATATTCTTCCGGATTTAGTGACCTTTTATATTCTTCCCACAATAGATTTAAATTTTCTTTTGCGTATTTTTGCATATCTAAAAGGCTAGGGTTTTCATAAATAATTTCTCCCGCGTCGATTACTTGAACATGTAAGTTTTTCGCTTCGAAGTTCGTGACAAACTTTGAAATAAAAGTATGAACAGGATGGAACATTTTCAAGCGTTCCTCAGCTGTTGGGTCTTCATCATACATCGTAATATAATCCCCTTCGGCTTTTCCATTTTCACGGTCGATAATGCGATATAACTTTTTTTGACCAGGCGTTGTTACTTTTTCCGCAGTCGATGAAATTTTGATTGTATCTTCCATTTCGCCTTCATCATTTTCAATCGATACGATTTTATAAACCGCCCCTAGTGCTGGTTGGTCGTAAGCTGTAATAAGCTTTGTTCCAATACCCCAGACATCTACTTTGGCTCCCTGTGCTTTTAAGTTTAAAATTGTATACTCATCTAAATCGTTTGATACAACGATTTTCGCATCATGAAAACCAGCCTCATCCAGCATTCGACGGGATTCTTTTGACAAGAAGGCGATGTCTCCGCTATCTAGACGAATGCCAATGAAGTTAATCTTATCGCCCAGTTCTTTTGCTACTTGGATTGCAGTCGGAACACCGATTTTTAAAGTATTATATGTATCGACTAAAAAGACACAATCCTTATGACGCTTTGCATATGAATGAAAGGCTTCGTATTCACTTTTATAGGCTTGTACAAGGGAATGCGCATGAGTTCCTGAAACCGGAATACCGAATTTCTTTCCTGCTCGAACATTACTAGTTGCTTCAACCCCACCGATAATTGTGGCGCGGGCACCCCATACTGCTGCATCCATCTCATGTGCACGTCTCGTACCAAACTCTAAAACCATTTCATCTTTCGTGACTTGCTTAATACGACTAGCTTTAGTCGCAATCAATGTTTGGTAGTTCACAATGTTTAACAATGCCGATTCGATTAATTGTGCTTCAATAAGCGGTGCCTCTACTCGAAGAATAGGTTCATTTGCAAAGACAAGTTCACCTTCCACCATTGAGTAAACATCACCAGTGAAACGAACATCCTTCAAGTAATCAATAAAATCCTCTTTATAATGAAGCTCTTCTTTTAAATAAGTTAAATCACTTTCGCTCAACTTAAAATCCTCTAGGTAATCTAAAATGCGTTCTAGCCCTGCAAATAGGGCATAACCATTACCGAATGGTAAATTTCTAAAAAACAATTCGAAGACGGCTTTCTTATTATGGATACCATCCGCCCAATACGATTCAGCCATATTTATCTGATATAGATCTGTATGTAATGCATTGCTATCATCTGCATAATTTGAACTCATTGCGATCTCCTTCTCCCAACATTTCAATATTAATTAATAGTATACACTACTTACCCTTTTTCAAGCGCGATGAATCATCCAAATACTTTCAAACCAACAGCACCCGCAATGATGCAGGATAAAAACAAAAGTCGTTTCCAACTTGCTGGCTCTTTAAAAAATATGATACCCATCAATACTGCGCCTGCTGCGCCTAATCCTGTCCAAATTGCATAAGCAGTTCCCATTGGAATATCCTGCATAGCAAGGGCAAGAAATATAAAGCCGAATGTAAAGGTAATCACAATTAGTAATAACCGAGCAATTGTTTTCTGTTGTATGTATAGATTAATACTCATCACTCCAAGGATTTCTCCTAAACTAGCAATGACAAGATATATCCAAGCCATGTACCTCTCTCCTTTACACTGATTGATCAGCTTTCTGCTCTTTACCACTACCATCTGTCATTTTAATCCCGATGACACCTATGATGATTAATCCAATGAAAAGAACTTTCATAAGAGAAAATGATGCATTAAAAACGAGAAAATCTATAATGACGATTGCAGCTGCTCCAGAACCTGTAAACACAGCGTACACGGTGCCTGATGGTATTTTTTCACAAGCTTTAATAATGAAGTAAAAGCTCAAAGTAATCATGATCGCTGTTCCAGTCCACTCCAAAATGGAATCAGAATAACGTAGGCCAACCACCCAAAAAACTTCAACGATTGCAGCAAAAAGAACATACAGCCAAGCCATGCTTCGATTCCCCTTTCTCATGATTGATTCTTTAGTAAGTATACCCTATTGTTAACTTATAAAGAGAGCGTTCACGTTTACAACGAAGCGGGGTTATTTGATGTATCTATTTATCGTTAACTCAGAATCTGGCAATAAAAGCGCCTTAGCGAGTTGGCATGAAATTAAAAAACGATTAATTAAGCAGCAAATTCAATATGATTTCATAATTAGTGGTTCACAGCATGAAACCCAAAAGGTCATTTCCGAAAAAAAAGATACGCTAAAAGCAGTTGGCATTATCGGCGGGGACGGAACGATTAACTCAGTCATTCAAGAACTTGCAGAAACGAATATACCCATCGCTATTTTCCCGACTGGATCTGGGAACGATACCGCAAGAATGTTTCACTTAACCGACAATCCTAAAGTGTTCGTACAAAAAATAGTTGAGGGAGAAACCATTTCAATCGATCTAATCAAGATTAACGGGAAATACGGGATTACAGTTGCAGGGACTGGACTAGATGCCGCGATTGGGAACCGTGTCAATCAGTCCTTCTACAAACCGTTGTTTAACCGGCTTGGCATCGGTTCGTTTTCCTATATTCTTGCGACAATCCATACATTATTAACATTCAAACCATTTAGTGGTAAGTTAACAATTGACGGTCAAGTAGTCCAGTTAACCAATGCTTGGCTTATTGCTTGTGGCAATACATCGAGTTACGGTGGCGGCTTAAAAATTTGTCCACAGGCGCAACCAGCAGACGGTGTTCTTAATATCACTCACCTTCATGAAGCAAAACGTCTACATGTTCTGTTCCGTTTATTCCCTCTTCTTCTTAGAGGAAGACCAGTCACGAAAGTAGGGGTCTTCTACAATGTAGGAAAAAAAATCCTAATTGAAACGGATCGTCCGATACTGGCAACAATGGACGGCGAAATCACAATGTCTACGCCACTCCGCCTATCCATTAGTGAAAAATCTCTCTGTATCCTATTAACAACTTAGTTGCTTAATCACCAAATGCTTTTATGTCCTTCCAACGACCATACCGGTAATAAAGGAAGGCGAACAGACTACTAATCATAAAACTTATACCTATGCCAAATGCAATACCAGTTTCTCCGTACACATTTGAAAGCAAATAGGTTAATGGGTATCTGAGTATCCAAAACGAAAGGATATTCAATACAAGTACTTGGAACATAGCGCCCGAAGCGCGTACTGTACCGTTCAAAATAAAGTTGATGCCTAAAAACGGATAGAAAAAAGCGACCATCTTCAAATATTCCGCGCCGAATTCTGCAGCTGCTGGTTCCTTTATGAACAGGCGGATGCCGTGATCGGCAAAGAGAAACATAATAAAAGCAAGTAAAAACATCACAAGTAAATTATAGAGAAATCCATAGTATGTAATCTTTTGCACTCGGTCCCAGCGATTTGCACCAATATTTTGTCCTGCCATACTATTTACGGCTACCCCTAAAGCTTGAGCCGGTAACATAATGAGACTATCCAATCGTTGCGCCGCCCCATAACCTGCGACGACTGCAGGACCGAAAGATGCGATAACACTCATAATGGCCATCGAGCCTGCTGAAATCACACTCATTTGTAAACCTGCGGGGATCCCCAACTTTAAAATATCCAAAACTTCTTGACGTGCAGGTATATAAGGCTTAGATAACGGAACGAGTTCTTTACGCAATGTAAAATAGAGACCGATTCCAAATGCCACTGCTTGTGATAAAATAGTCGCATAGGCAGCACCTTCTATCCCCCAACCAAATTGATAGATAAAAATCGGATCTAGAATGGTATTTAAAATGACTGCAATTAGAACAAAGTATAATGGCGTTTTCGAATCTCCAACGGAGCGGTAAACGGTTCCAATAAAGTTATAGCCAAACAAAAATAACATCCCTATAAAGTTAATCTGTAAATAGGATACAGCCATATCAAACATCGCATCAGGCGTTCCGAGTAAACGTAGTATGCTTTCCGACATGAAAAATCCAACGATCCCTAAAGCAATGGACATCCCAGAAAGCATCACAACGAACGCATTTAAATAACGCTTCAACCCTTCTTCGCTTTCCCTTCCTTTTTGTTGTGACAAAATCGTAAGTGCAGCATTATTTAGACCAATCACAAAAGAAAGGACAGTAAAAATAACCGTACCAGAAATGGCTACAGCCCCAAGTGCGTCTGAGCCAATTAAATTACCCACCCACAGACTATCTATAAATTGATAGGAAACTTGTAATAAGTTTGTCAGTATAATAGGTGCAGAAAAAATAAAAAGTTGTTTGAAAATATTTCCATCCGTAAAGTCATGTTGTTTTGCCATGTTAAGACTCCCTTCAAAGTCCTCTCTCTCTTTTGCAAATTCATATTTTATCACGATTACAACAAATTGAATCTTTTAGCCAACCACGTCGTATAGTATAAGTAGAAAGGTAGGTAATTTTATGTTTGAGGAAATGAAAATTCGTCACTTACTCGGGCTTACCGCAATAATTTTTGTGCCTACAATCATCCTATTAACTTTTTTACTCATGTCCTCGATTGTGGAGTTTGAATTTATTTCAGTTGCAATGGGAATCGTTTTATATGTCCTCGTTCCAATTATTTTCTTTGGATACCATTTTAGGAAACAAAATGTTTCGATCCGTCAAGTCGTTTATACAAAAGGCGTCCTTCGTTGGACACCATCGCTCTTTGTCATCGTCATTGTCTCCATTGCATTTTCATTAAGCGCATTTTGGTTGTACTTATATCTACTAAGTCCGGTACTTCCATCTCTTGTTGATTTTTTGTTGGAAGAAATGCCTATGCCAGAGTCAGGCATCCTCTTAGCATTTGAAATTATTATGATTACACTATTAGCACCTATTGTGGAGGAGTTCTTTTTTCGCGGTGTCATTCTCAGGCGTCTTATCAAAAAAACTTCAATTTGGGGCGGTATCTTAATATCAAGTCTATTATTCGGGATATTACATGCAGACATTATCGGCGCATTCTTATTCGGCATCATTACAGCCTTATTAGTTTTACGAACTGGTAATCTACTCATTCCTATTTTACTACATATGCTAAATAATATACTCGCAGTAATCATGATGTACGTTCCATCTAGTTGGGTTGAATGGCTCAATGTGATATCACTTACGAGTCGCTCAGATGTTGCTGCTACAGCAATACCCCATCTAATACTTTTGATTATTAGTACAATCTTAACAGGCTTCATTGTTTATCGATTAAGCAAGAATTTAACTGATAATGGTCAACTTACAAGGAGCTAAACCTGAATGGTTTTCAGCTCTTTTTTGCACTTTATTTTATTTAGGTAAAAAGGAATGTTCTTGCTTGTTTTCTTTATCAGATAGCGTAATACTAAGAAGTAAGGATTTGTATGGAACTTTACTAATAAAAGGAGATTGATATGATGGATGGCGTAATAGATTTCTTCCGAAAAAGGGAAGTAAAACGAATTGTTATTTTTGCTTTGATTATTTTCATTCTTTATAGTGTACGAAGTATGATCAACATCATTTTACTGACATTCATCTTAGCATTTTTAATGGACCGGCTTGTCGAGTTTATAGCTAAGCGTGTTGCAATAAAACGCACTTTACTCGTCCTCCTTCTCTATTCGCTAATCGTTGGCATTTTTGTTTTGGGCATTTCTAAATATTTACCGCTTATCATTTCTGAAATTACCCAGGTCATTAATAGAATTACTACATTCTCTGCTGGTTCATATGATAATGTAGTGATCAATTATATAGAATCGATTATCTCTAGCGATAAAATCGCTAAATATATGGAAGACAGTGTTGCATTTCTTTTTAAATCATTTACTGACATTAGTAAAACAAGCATTCAAGTATTGCTTTCTTTAATATTAAGTCTGTTTTTCTTACTTGAAAAACCAAGGTTAAAAGAATTTACGAGTAAATTTAAAAATAGCAAAATTGCTCCTTTTTATTATGAAATCGAATTTTTCGGTCAAAAGTTTACACGTACATTCGGGAAAGTAATTGAGGCGCAATTTATTATAGCCATCGTCAATACGATTTTAACGGTACTCATATTAATCGTACTTGGGTTCCCGCAAATCATTGGATTGGGGATTATGGTTTTCTTTTTAGGGCTGATACCTGTTGCAGGTGTGATCATTTCACTTGTTCCATTGACCATCATAGCATTTACAATTGGTGGTTACCTAAAAGTAATCTATGTGTTAGTCGCCATCATGATTATTCATGCGATTGAAGCTTATATTTTAAATCCAAAACTCATGTCATCGAAAACGGATCTTCCAGTTTTCTACACATTCGTCGTGCTCATTTTTTCGCAACAGTTCTTTGGCGTTTGGGGACTTATCATCGGGATCCCGGTATTTGTTTTCCTTCTCGATGTTCTTGACGTAACCAATAAAGCACCTGTGAAACCTAAAATCAAGCAATAAAAAAACTGTTCCTCATCCAAGTTGCATTTGGATGAGGGACAGTTTTTTCATTTATAAAATTCTTCTGGGATACCGCCGATTTTTCTTCGGTGATATAAAAGAGGCTCTTTCTCCTCGTTATGTATATCAAGTACTTCGCCAATCATAATTGTATGGTCGCCAGCATCCACTTTTTTAAACACTTTACATTGTAACACAGCTAATGCGCCGTCAAGAACAGGTAAATTTAATTCTGATTTTTTCCATTCACATTCCGCAAATCGATCTTCTACTCTGCTCGAAAATAAGTTACATAAATCCGCCTGATCAGAAGCTAAGATATTAACAGTAAACTTGTCGACTTTTTGAAAGTCATCATAAGAGCCAGCACCGTCATCAATTGACCATAAGATTAGCAAAGGGTCTATCGATACAGAAGCAAATGAATTCACAGTCAATCCCATCGGTTCATTATTTTCATTGAATGCAGTGACGACCGTGACGCCTGTCGGATAACTCCCCATTGCTTGTTTAAAACCTGCTATTTTTTCAACCTGATTTTCCATAGTATTTATCAACTCCATTTCATTACTTACTATTCTACTCGAACTCACCTTTCTATAGTCCTAATATGCTTAGACAATTTCCTAAAATGCGAAATTTAGTGCCACTCCGCGCGATGCCTACATATATATACAATGAGTAATCACTATCAGACTAGGGCTATGGAATTCCTTTCCGGCCGTTTATTGTCAACCAGAGGATTCCCCCTTGTTAAACATGTTTGAACCCAAGGGGATATTCGCTGGTGTTTTCAAAACTGATTAGGCAAAAACCAGTTGAACCCAGTAATATAATAATGTCAATGTAACTATTGTTGTGATTGGGATGACAATCAACGAAACACTTAGATAATCTTTCCATTTTATCTTTATCTTATTCCTCCTTAGAATACTCATCCAGATCAGCGATGCTAGTGTACCAATAGGCAGCAGCAATGACCCCATGTCACTACCAATAATATTTGAAAGATAGATGGTCTTTAAAGTGATTGGATCTAGGCCCATTTCAGTTAGCGTTATCGTTCCGATCATTAAAGCTGGATGATTATTAAATAGGTTGGAAAGTACCGATACTAGTCCGCCCATAATAAAACTGGCTTGAAATAAGCCTTGATTCACAATTGGTTCACATAGTTTTACTAATAACGCTGTAAGCCCCACGTTATGCATACCATATATGATTACATACATAGAGAAGGCGAAAACCAGAATATGCCAAGGCGTCTTCTTCAAGATATCCACTGGGTTCGTCCGTAAATGATACCATCTCCATATGAGCAAGACGAGCGATCCGAGAACTGCGACAATTTCAATGGGAATGTTGATATACGATGCAACAAAAAGGAGACAACGCATGATAAAAACAAACAGCAATACCTTCAACATAAACTTTGTACGTTGCTTTTTTTTCTCTACTGAAATCTTGGTTTTTAGTGGATGAAAATTTTTCGTGAAAAAGGATTCCTCCACATCCATTATGGAATCGGGCAATTTTTTCGGTAGCTTCTTTCTTACAACGATATACATCAACCATGACATAAACAACAATCCCAATGTTGCTGGGACAAACATCATCGCTGTATGCATCCAAAGAGACATTTCAACGATATTCAATGCGATTAGATTAACAATATTACTAACGCCAATCGGTGCACTTGATGCAGTTGCTGTAAGTGCGCCACTCAGTAGATATGGGATTTGTTGATGGGGTTTTAGTTGTAGGTTTCTAAGGAGGAGAATTAATATCGGCGTCGTAATTAAGATACTCCCATCGTTATTAAATAATAGTGTCATCAGAAAACAGAGTAATTGGATATACCAATATAAACGGTGGCCAGAACCTTTTGATAAACTTGCAAGCCTTGCAGCTACCCAGTGAAAAAAACCGAAACTCTCCAATATGACTGCCATGACAATCGTCGCTATAATGGTAATCGATGCACCACCAATTTTACTGATAATATCCATTATGTCGATTCTCGATACAATCCCTGTTATTAATATGATTCCTGCTCCAATCGATGCAGGCCACGCCTCATTCATTCCTTTAGGTCTCCAAAATATGACTAACATAGTTGATATAAATACCAGACCGACGATTGCAACTTGAAAATCCATACATATACATGCCCCTTTATTTCACCAGAATAATACACTTAAATTGTTTGTCCGTTTTTTTATGTATATTCACTTTCTTAAATCAGGAGCGAGATGAATGTCCAACCCTTCTTAACTGTATTTTTAATCCAACTGAAAACACCGGATAGATTAGTGATCAACCTAAAAAAACGCCTATCAATGGATAGACGAACGCTACTGTTTTATATTCAGGCCGTAAACGCATGCGTTACCAACTATGGACAACCAATGAATAAACACGATTATGTAGAGATTCTAAGTCAATCTGTTATTCTCTTGTCACTGGTCAACCTAAAAAGGGCCCCCCTCCTTAAAACTTCAATTTAAAAGTGGAACCCAAGTCAGCTCACTATATAAAGTAAATGCAAACTGGACATATGCCGAAATAACGTTAATAAATAGCTTTCATTTACACTTCCTGTAGCGTTTTAATATGACAAAGGTTGAGATAAATAGGAGAGGATCTTGCTGTTTGAATCTCAACGATTTGATCATTGACATTATTTATTTTCCCAATGTAGTTTGTCTTTTCTCCCATGTTAAACATGACTAATTTATTATTTAAGTTTTCTACTTGAGCCTCAAAAGTACTTGCAAGCAATTCATTATTCGATTGCACCAAAAAGTTATGATCATCTAGCCCATAAGGATTTTTAGAATAAGGAATTAGCCATTTAAGATGATGTAATGATATATACATCGTTTTATAGATGGGCGAATAAAACACAAAATAATTATCCTTCATGCTAATAATCTTACCATGAAGGGTGCGACTGCCTGTTACATAAATTTCAACAAACGCTTCTTGTGCCTGCAAGAGAATCTTCATAATCGATAAATTCTCTTGATCAGCCTCTCCCGTAATAATGCTAGTGAACTCTGGAGGGGCCCCGACATCAACGTCATCAGATAAGTTAGTTGTTAGAGATTGGATATGATTTGTAGAAATATACAAAAAGTCTGTTCCGTTAAAAAGTACAATCACGTCGCTACCCAGTTCAATAAGCGTACCTTTTATCAGTTTCTTCCCTGAAATCTCTATTTGTACAACTTCCTTTATGAGACTTTGAATCATTTTATTCACGTTAACATCTCCTTCTCGAAAAATTAACTGGTGTTTATATAGTCGCTTTCAAAAGTCATACATCATTTTGTAACCGTTCATCTTTCAATTGACTGTACATCTTTTCTGCATGTTTCATTAAAGAATCGTATTGCTTCTTTAATATTCTTTCCTCATCTCGGCTTATTTTCTTTACAGGCAAAAAATATACTTCCTGTGACAAAATACTTTCAGGTAAGTGCTGCATGTCAACTGAATTTCTAGATGCGTGTTTCATTAAGGCATAGTATTGCCTTTCTAGGTTCGCTTTTTCTTCTTTAGGGTTTATTGGAGGGGAGGTATTCATTTCAGTTTGTATAGGTTTCTTCACTGAAATATCGAAGTTTTCACTATACTTTGCATTATTATTTGAAGTAGCATCACCCGTTTGATGCGTTAATGATTTATAACGTCTAGAACGTCTACGTCTACTACGACGCGCTTTTATATAAGCGTCATCTTCATGAGATGAGGATTCACTTTGACTGATTGCAAGTTGATTGTTTTTAATTAACTTTCTCTTTTTTCTATCTCTATTTTGTCGTTCATTAAGCAAAAATTGTTCTTCTCTAATAAGGCTTTCCAGCGTGACATTCTCCATAAACATAGTTTTTAGAGAAGCCTCTAGCCTTTCTTCAGAAACATTTGCGTCTTCCATTTCTCTATGAAGAGGTTTTGTGTCAACATCTTTTTTAGCTTCTTCTTTATTTTGAGATTGAATCTGTTTGACTACAGCTTTCTCTTCGGGCTGTTTCAATGGAATTACATCCTCAACAGGAGCTTTCACCTGTTGTATTTTTGATTCCTCATTCATGCGAGAAGCCATGTCTCGAATAATTATTTCCTGGATAGGCTCTTCAGACCTTTTATGCTCTTTATTTATTTCAGTGATTACATGAGTCTCTTGAAGTTTTTTGTCGACCTTTACAGGTTCAGTTTCTACCTCTGTAATGATCATATTTTTCGGAAATTCTATATGTTTTCCAGGATTATTTTGGTTCGTTATTTGCATTGGCTTAGCAATAGCTAGTTTGAATTCATCCTCCGTTGAGGATTCTAACTGCTCTATTGTTTCCGCCTTTGTATGAGAAGAAGATTCCAATTGTTCTTTTGTTTCCATATCTGTATAAGAGGAAGATTCTAACTGATCTTGTGTTTCCATAACTGTGTGAGAGGAAGATTCTAACTGATCTTGCGTTTCCGTATCTGTGTGAGAGGAGGATTCTAACTGATCTGTTGTTTCCGTATCTGTGTGAGAGGAGGATTCTAACTGATCTTGTGTTTCCGTATTTGTGTGAGATGAGGATTCTAATTGCTCTTTTGTTTCCACGTTTGTATGAGATGAGGATTCTGCGATTTCATATTTCCCTTTATAAATATTCGATATATATGATTTTTGGATATACAGTTGTTCCATATTATCTATTAAAGTAATATGATCATCGGATATTTTGCTTAGCATGCCGTAAAACGCTTGTTTCCCCAAACTATTAATGCTAATTAAATTGTATTGCAAAGCCTTTAATAGGTCTGTTAAATTGTCTTTATTAAGATATGGCATAACTTGTGGGGACAAGCGAAACCCTTTAGCATTTTTTGAAAGACCCTGAATATGTTTAAGCGCGATATAAAAAATGTTTTGATTTACATTAACGACAAGATAATCTTGTTTAACATCTAACAAAATACCTTCTACAAATTGATTGTCACTTAAAAATATAATAATCTTTGTATCTTTTAGTACGCTTAAGGATTTCTTAAAGTCTTGCTTTTGCAATTCTGGAAGCCTCCTTCATAGAATATTCGTCGCTTCCCAACAGAAGCGACGAATGCTAAAAAAACCATTTACTTTTCTTTTGAATCCTTTTGTTTCTTTTGTTCATTTCCCTTTTCTGCATTCTTCCCGCTAGATTCATTTGCGTTATCATTGGTGTTTCCAGCTGGCTTTGTTCCTTCAACTTTCACGCCATAGCTTACGTTACGAATATGAAACATGGAAAGCCGAATGACTTCTTCGTTAGCGACAATTGTTACATAGTCTTCGTTGATATCATCTAGCACGCCTTCAAGTGTTTCAGGGCCACCACGGTTAATTTTCACCCAATGGTATTCTAATTTTTCTAAAATACTTTTAAAATTAGTGCCTTTTTTATACTCAAAGCCTTCGGGAATTTCAACGTTGAATTGTAATTCATTTTTTGCATTATCTGTTAGACTTTTGATATGGTGTGTTTTATAATAAACAATTCCTTCGTCCTCGGTAAGCAACGTAATACAATCCGCATCAACTGACAGTAGTTTTCCAATACGCGATTCAGGACCACCCCTATCCACTTTAACTACTTTATCTACTAAAGTAAGTAACATTTCCTTTTTCATTATTTCCTAACCTCCTTTTATAGTATCCCACTATCTATATGTCTATTGATTAGGCAAAGTAATGGTCAATAGCCCATTTTTGAGTAATAGGCTAAAACACTTTTACAAAATTCTATTGCCTATAGTTGTACATTTTATATAAATCCAATCTGGCACACTTCATCTTCATCACTTGCTGCCGACACAAATATTAAAGTATTGAATACAATGGAATATATCAAACTAAAGGTGGGATAATTATGCCAAAAGGAAAAAAGGCTAGGGTTCAGGATTCAACTACTGGCACTACTTCAACAGGAAAAACATCAACGGGTACAACTTCTACAGGAAAAACATCAACGGGTACAACTTCTACAGGCACTACTACAACAGGTAATACGTCAACATGCACTACGTCAACAGGTAATACTTCCAGAGGGAAGTCTTCTAGAGGGAAGTCTTCTAGAGGGAATAAAAGAAAAGGAAATGAAAAAAAAGGTCGATGAAGTAGATAATCCAGCTACTGCCGCATGATCAGTCACTCATCGTTCATGAAGCAGTAGTGACATTAACAAATGATTGTTGATGCATCTAGTAATCATTGGATTGAATAAGTGAAAGGAAAGAGATTGCATGTCCTATCTAATTCCAGCTTATTTTCTAAAAATCGATGAAAAGAATCTAAATGAGTTACGGGGAGATGTTTGGAGCAACGACCCTGTTCCAGCCTCACTGAAGGTCGAAGATGACAAGTATGATATCGGTATTGCATATAGAGGATCTTATACACGGAAATTCCGAAAAAGATCCTATCGCATCGAGTTTAACACGCCAAAATCATTCTCCGGGGCTCGCGAAATTCATCTGAACGCCGAATACAGAGACCCGTCACTTATCAGAAATAAACTTTCCTTCGACTTCTTTCATGACCTTGGTGTTTTATCACCACAAAGTCAACACATTACTTTCACACGCAATGATTCTCATAAAGGCGTCTATTTACAATTGGAATCCGTGGATGAGCTGTTTCTGAAAAAGAGAGGCCTACCCTCGGGACCTATTTATTATGCAGTTAACAATAATGCAAATTTCTCCATGATGAGAGACGAAAAAATGAAAGCGTCACTTCTTTCAGGTTATCAACG
The DNA here is from genome assembly GCF_057669865.1 of Sporosarcina sp. Y1009. Classification (NCBI taxonomy): domain Bacteria; kingdom Bacillati; phylum Bacillota; class Bacilli; order Caryophanales; family Caryophanaceae; genus Sporosarcina; species Sporosarcina sp. Y1009. The sequence continues at coordinate 22,470 of NZ_JBYHFO010000023.1, forward strand.
TGCATTTGGAGACGATTCAGATGATGACATCCTTTATGATTTGATAAATAACATTAATACGCTACCTCTGCCTGACTTCCCTGATAAAATTTCCCAACATATCAATATTGAGCATTTTTTTTATTGGCTCGCGGGAGCTGTTTGCACAATGAACAATGATGGTTTCACCCACAACTATGCACTGTATCACAATCGTGACACACAGTTATTTGAAATCATTCCTTGGGACTATGATGCAACATGGGGACGTAAAGTCGACGGAGGAACCATGCACTATACTTATGTCCCAATGGAAGGTAAGAAGAACAATCACCTCTGCTATCTGCTTATGAGATTCCCGGAATTCCGTAATCTTTACAGAAATATCTTGGAAAAAATCCTTGAAACAAAGTTTACCGTTCCTTATATGGAAGATAAAGTGTTTTCTCTACATGAAGCTCTGCGACCACATATCCTTCTTGATCCTTATAAAAAAAGGAAGATTGACAATTACGATCGTGAACCTGAATTCATCCTTCAATTTATTCGTGACCGCAATAGCTACTTGAAAAAGCAACTATTAAATTTTGACTAAGAAGTCGTTGCATTATCGACTATCATACGAAAGGTAAACTGACCAAGGATTACGGGAAGGGGTTACTGCATGGGACCAATATGCGTAAAAGATACCAGGAAGTATGGGAAAGGGATATTTGCTACACGTGATATTAAAACAGGTGAACTCATTGAGGTTTCACCTGTTTTAGTACCTGGTAAGGATGAGTGGAAGTATCTGAAGAAGACCGTACTTTTCAATTACTGCTTCACTTGGGGAGAGGATTACGAACAAATCGCAATTGCATTAGGCTACGGTTCCTTATTTAATCACTCATACACGTCAAATACGACGTTTATTAATAATACAGATAATCTGTCGATCGATTTTTATGCGAATGAGGATATTAAAGATGGTGAAGAAATTACGATTAACTATAATGGTGAACTTGAGGACAAATCTCCATTATGGTTTGATGTTATAGATTGAACGGCGAAAACAGACGCTCTTGCTGAGCGTCTGTTTTCGTTTGTATCAATAATTCTTAAACGCCTACCGCAGCATTCGTCTTCTTGTAAAACTCAACGAAGTTATCAACGACTTGGTCTAAGAAGTCAATTGTCGCTTGATCGGTTAGTTCTCCGATTTCGTTCATTTTTGTGTGAACAGATCCGATATATACATCATTTCCTGAAAGGACAATCGGTGCTAATGCTGGATTCAATAGAATTTCTCTTAAGTGCATTTGCGCACGTACGCTACCTAGTACGCCCATGGAGGATCCAACGATGAAGGCAGGTTTCGCTTGAATTGTTAAATCGCCACCACGTGAGAACCAGTCGAGTGCATTTTTTAAAGCACCTGGGATCGAGTAGTTGTATTCAGGGACTGCAAATAATATTGCATCTGAATCTTTTACATTGTTTTTAAACTCTTTCACGTTTTCAGGTGGTGTACTTTCTATATCAATTGAGAACATTTCAAGGTCATTGATAAATACCGGCGTAATTTCTAATTTATCTGCATGTCGCTTTCTTAAATGCTCGACTATTTTCAGGTTATATGACGTTGAACTGGTGCTTCCTATAATTGCTTTTACTTTAATTGTCATGATCTATGACTCCCTTTTTTTATAAAATTACTTCTGCAACATTTCTAATTATGGATTAACTTTTCACAAAAAGAAAGGACTCAGACTTGTGGTGTATTCTATTCTTCGATTGTCTTAATTATCCGCGCAGGGTTCCCGCCAATTACTACATTATCTGGGACATCTTTTGTAACAATCGCGCCTGATGCAATCACGACATCACTTCCTATCGTAACCCCTGGATTTATGACGGCTCGTCCGCCGATCCATACATTATCGCCTATTTTTACTGTTTTTCCGTATTCGTTTCCTGCTATTCTTTCCACTGGGTTGATTGGGTGGGTAGCCGTATAGATATGTACACCGGGTGCGATAAAACAATTATCGCCTATTCGAATTTCACATACATCCAAAAAGGTACAGTCAAAATTCGCAAAAAAGTTCTCGCCAACATGGATGTTATACCCGTAATCGCATCGAAAATTCGGTTCAATATTTATACTATTTCCTGTTGAACCAAATAGTTCCTTCAGTAATTCTGTCCGTTTTGCTTCCTCTGTTGTCTGGTTAAATATCCTCGTGAGTCTTCTAGCATTGCGGCGTTCTTTTACTAATTCTTCGTCGTCTGGGTTGTACAACTCGCCGTTTAACATTTTTTCTTTTTCAGTTCTCATGTTGCACCCCCTTTTTGTTTCCATAAGTACCATTTTACATAAATTCATGAAAAAGAACGAAAAAAGGCTTTCCGCTAGTTAATAACGAAAAACCTTTTCACCTCATTGTAAATAATGGTTGATCAGACCATATACTTTTACCTCAATCGCAACTCTGTTTACATCTGTTGGTTTTGGATGGTACCAGTTGATCTCATCATCTTTATAAATGCCTTTGTATTCCTCTCCATTGATTGTCAGCCTAAACTGTTGGCATTCATGAATTTGCCCTATAAACAACGGTTCAGCAATTTGGAAGTTTTCAAACATCCCTGTCGCCTCCAAATTATGCATTTTTCTTCACCGTTTTTGTCGCTTTCTTTCGAGTTGCCGGTTTCTTTTTTGTTTTATCGAGTGATGCTTGAAGTGCAGTCATCAAATCCATCACATTAGACGGCATATCTGGTCCCTTCTCGCTAGGAGTTACCGTCATTTCTCCTGATTTCTTCTGTTCAATCAATTCCAGTAAAGCCGATCGATACTCATCGGTATACTTCTCGGCATCAAATGCTGTCGTCAATTGGTCCACCAACATGAGCGCCGTATCCAGCTCTTTTTGAACAACCGATTCTGCACTCGGAATATTTGGTACTTCCCCGACATTGCGTACTTCATCGGGGAAATGAATGGTTTCCATTAACAAAGTGTCGCCGTAAACACGAACGACCGCGAGCTGTTCCTTAGAACGAATGACAATTTTTGCAACGCCTATTTTTCCAGAATCACCTAGCGCTTTTCGTAACAGGGCATAAGCCTTTCCCCCTCCGCTATCCGGGGACATAAAATAACTTCGTTCAAAGTATATCGGATCGATTTCTTCTAACTTTACGAATTCGATAATTTCTACTGCCTTGTCTTCATTCTCTTTTTTCAATTGGTCCAATTCTTCTTGATCTAACACGACAAATTTGTTTTTTGTGTATTCGTAAGCCTTAACAATTTCCTCGTTCTTCACTTCTTTATCGCATATCGGACAAACCTTTTCATAATTCACTGGCGTGTGACATTCCTTGTGTAATTGACGCAGTTTGACATCTTTATTTTCAGTCGCTGCATGAAGCTTTACAGGGATATTCACCAATCCAAAACTGATGCTACCTTTCCAAACTGTATGCATTTTTGCTCACCCGCTTTTTTGTTTATTATGGGTGCAGTCACCCGAATTTATGTATAAGAACTAAATTAAATCGAATCCTAAGATAAAATGAGATGAGGTTCAAATTTATGAAACCAATGCTTTTAACGCCAGCAAATGAGCTTCCAATTGGTGAGGAGTGGCTTTACGAAGTAAAATATGATGGTTTTCGTTGCATTTTAGTTTGGGATGAAACACCAACTTTAGTTAGTCGAAATGGTCATGACCTCACACATCAGTTTCCTGAGATCATTCAACAATGTCTATCCCTCAATACAGAAATGGCTCCTTTTCTACCGCTAACAATGGATGGAGAATTAGTCCATTTAGTCAATCCGTTCAAGAGTGACTTTGCAATCGTTCAAACACGGGGCAGAATGAAAACTAAAAAAGTGATTGTAAAGCATGTTGAAAATTATCCATGTACCTATATTGCCATTGATCTTCTTCAGATAAAAGGGGTTGATTTGACGAAATCTCCCTTAACTCACAGGAAGTCAGAACTTCATCAACTGCAATTGAATGGTTCTAACAATACAATACTTCGTGCAATCGATGTTTACGAAGATACAGATTTAGTGTGGGATACAATCGTTACAAACAACGGGGAAGGTGCCATCGCAAAAAGAAAAACAAGTGATTGGATAGCTGGAAAGCGGACAAATCAATGGTTAAAAATCAAAAACTGGAAATATGTAACGATTGTTCTAACGACTTATAATAAAGAAAACGGCTTTTTTCACGGTTCCGTCTATCTGGCAGATGATTTAGTCGAAATCACTGTTTTTAGCCATGGGATGACCGATGAAGAAAGAATGACTTTAGTCGAGTTTTTTCAAACAAAAGGGACTCAAATAGCGCAAGATCTTTGGGAATTGCCCCCGTCCATTTGCGTAGATATTGCCTGTATCGATTTTGATGAAAAAAAGCTGAGAGAGCCGCGTTTTCATAAGTTCAACTTTGAGACTACGCCTGAACAAGTAAATTGGAAAAAGATGCAACGGCAACTCCACCCCATCCCTCCGGTTATTCAAATTACACATCCTGAAAAACCGGTATGGCCAACCGTCGATATTAATAAAGACGATTACATATTTTACTTACAAAAGATTTCCCCTCATTTTCTGCCTTTCCTACAGGACCGTCTTTTAACAGCAATCCGTTTTCCACATGGCGTGCCAGGAGAAAGCTTTTATCAAAAAAACGCACCTGATTATACACCAGATTTCATTACAACAAAACAACATGATGATATTCGTTATATCGTCTGCAATGATCTTCAATCTTTATTATGGTTGGGAAATCAACTCGCATTAGAATTTCACATCCCGTTTCAAACAACGAAAACCCATTGTCCTACTGAAATTGTATTTGACTTGGATCCCCCTTCCGTAAATGAATTTTCATTAGCCGTTGAAGCTGCTTTGAAGATGAAAGCCATATTCGACCAGTTTAATCTTCAATCATTTGTTAAAACATCTGGCGGTAAAGGATTGCAACTGTACATCCCTTTGCCAATAGACGCCTTTACTTATGAGGATACACGGATATTCACTGAATTCGTCTGTCGTTTCTTATGTGAGCAGGAACCGAAGTGGTTTACAATCGAACGGTTAAAGAAAAATCGGCATCATAAATTGTACTTGGATTATCTTCAACATGCAGAAGGAAAAACAATTATCGCTCCTTATTCGCCTAGAGAAAATGAGCAAGGACTTATCGCCACACCGTTATTCTGGGATGAAGTAAATGACAAACTGCATCCTTCGCAATTTCCAATGCCTGTCGTTCTGGAGCGAATTAAAAATAAGGGTGACCCATTTAAACATTTCCGTCAGGTTGGAGAAGAACAAAAGTTTGAAGTGGTTCTTACGCAGTTGAGGGATTTATTGAATTGAAAAAGGAAGTCTTTCATAACCTACTGAAAGACTTCCCTCTAGACTTATTTCGATGATTTTAGTAATTCAATAAACCGATTTCCAAGTTCACTAGTTGTCGCTGTACCACCTAAATCTGGGGTTAAGCTTTCTCTTTCTGTCAAGATAAGCTCAAGCGTTGTTAGAATACGTCTTCCCCATTGCTCTTCACCAAAAAAGTCCATCATCTGACTCACTGACCAAATTGCAGCAAGTGGATTCGCAATGCCTTTACCAGCAATATCAGGGGCTGAACCATGAACGGGTTCAAACATTGAAGGATATTTCCGTTCTGGGTTTATGTTTGCGCCAGTCGCGAGGCCCATCCCGCCAGTAATCGCCGCCCCGATATCAGTTAAAATATCTCCAAATAAGTTGGACGTCACGACAACTTCAAATCGTTCAGGTTCAGCTACAAAATATAAACTTGCCGCATCGACTAAATACGAATATGTCTGAACATCTGGATACTCTAAGCCTACTTCTTCAAAAACTTCATCCCAAAAAACCATTGAATAATTTAATGCATTCGCTTTACTAATACTCGTTAGTGTGCGATTTGAATTTCTAGCTTCCTCATAAGCATATCGAATGATACGCTCAGTTCCTTTTCGTGAAAAGACGCCAGTTTGTAGGACAACTTCTTCTGGTTTCCCTTTAAACAACCAATCTCCAGCACCTGCATACTCGCCTTCACTATTTTCACGAATGACAAGAAAATCAATATCTTTTCGCGTTTTATCTTTTAACGGCGTTAACGTTGGATTTAACAGCGTGATTGGGCGAATATTTACGTATTGGTCAAATTCTTTTCGAATCCGAAGTAGCAACTCCCACAACGAGATATGGTCGGGAACCCCTGGATATCCAACAGCCCCAAGATAAATGGCGTCAAATGATTTTAATTGCTCAATGCCGTCATCAGCCATCATTTTTCCATTTTCTAAATAATATTCACAACCCCATGGAAATTCAGTGAACTCGAAAGCAATTGTTGGATCAAGCTGTTCTATCGCCTTTAAAACTTTCGTGCCTTCTGCAACAACTTCAGGACCTATCCCATCTCCTGGAATAAGCGCAATGTTAAATGTATTCATCATTTCCTCCTACGGTGGTTTACTATGTATTTTATTACGAAGTGGCTCTAAGCTTGCATGAATTCATTATACATTTTCAGCCAGTGAAATGGTTCATTTTTCTTCCTTCGGGTAATTAATCACTAGCAACCTAATTGATTTTTTACGCGGAAGGTGATCAAATGTTTGGATTGTCCGATTTACTCTCGTTAGTGATATCAGCATTCATAATTCTTCCGGTTGTCGGATTCTTGAGGGAAGCTGGTTATTTTTTAATCAGTGGAATGTTCGGCGTGAAAAATCCGAGGTTAACGATTGGTTCAGGTCCACGAATTTATAAAATATGGAGGTTTGATATTCGAAAGCATTATCACCTGTACAGCTGGTTTTCCTATGACAAGTTAAAAAACACGAGTAAATTTGCTTATATTTCAATTTATGCTGGTCCTATTCTTATTAACCTATCTCTTGCTTTAGCGCTTAATGCCATGATTGCAAATGGATATCTCCAGGATTACAAAACATTTTTTGATCGTTTTGTTTTTTATGCTTTCTATTTTGTTCTATTCGATATCGTACCGATGATCACGGTAAACGGAAAACCCAATAATGGAATGATTATTTACGAAATGATCCGGTATGGTAAAAGAACCGATTATAATACTGAACCATTTATCCCTTCTACAACTGATGTCGAAGAACAATATCAAGCAGATATGGAAGATATCAATTTGAAGAAGAAGAAGCTTAAGTTGGATAAACTGAAAAATGAGCAACACAAAAATAAGGAAATCTAAAAACTACATAATAATTAACACGAGTGGCACTCTAAGCACAAAGGAACTACTATGCTTCTAGGATTTCTACATTCGGCACACTTTCAGCGCAATAATACTTATTGACTTTTAGATGTAATTTCAATACTATAAAGAAGTCGACTCTTTAGTTTGGTTGGCAGACAAACTAAATAATCAAAAAGAAAGCGGTAACATTTTATTGATTTTTCAAATTGGAGGAGTAAATATAATGACTTGGTTAATAGATAATATGCCGATTATTTCGGTCGTAATTGGTGTCGCAGTCCTTTTATTTTTGAATATGCGTCTAAAGTTGAACAGTGTAGTCGCACTAATCATTGCTGCAATACTCGTTGGATTTTTAAATGGTATGCAACCAACAGATATCGTCAGCACAATAAAAGCTGGCCTAGGTAGCACGCTTGGAAGTCTGGCACTTATTATTGGTTTTGGTGCAGTATTAGGTAAATTAATGGTCGATTCGGGTGCAGCCCAACGTATTGCATCCACGCTCTTAAAGAAATTCGGCGTCAAAAATGTTGAATGGGCACTCATTATCGTCGGTGCCATCTTTGGTATCTCTGTCTTCTATGAAGTCGCTTTCATTATTTTAGCACCTCTTGTCATTAGTATTGCGATTGAAGCTAAGATTCCCTATATGCGTTTAGGGATTACAATGGTTGCAGCGACAACTTTGGCACATAGTTTGTTCCCACCACAACCTGGTCCAACAGCACTTGTTGAGGCTTATGGTGCAGATATGGGTATGGTTTATCTGTTAGGAATTGTCGTTTTTATACCTGCTGTAATTGCAGCTGGTATTATACTTCCAAGACTATTACCCAATTTAGATCGTCCAGTACCAGCTCTTTTGAAAAAACCAAAAGAATTTACAAATGAAGAAATGCCAGGATTTGCGGTCAGTTTATTTGTTCCTTTAATTCCGGCGATCATGATTACAACCGCAACACTTCTGAATATGTTTATTGAAGAAGGTACGTTATTCCACGAAGTTATCAACTTCCTTGGGAGTGCCGAAATCAGTTTACTAATTTCTGTACTCATTGCGATTTATACGTTTGGACTTCGTGTTGGGCGCAACATGACTGAAATAATGGGCTCATTCTCGAAGGCTATTGAAGGCATTGCCATGATTATCTTTGTTGTTGGTGCCGGTGGAGCTTTTAAAGAGGTTATTTTAGATTCAGGTGTAGGCGATTATATCGCTTCAATGATGGAGAACACGACAATATCACCACTCATCATGGCTTGGTTCATCACTGCATTGATTCGTATTGCAACGGGTACTGGTGTTGTTTCTGCGATTACGGCGGCTGGTATTGTTGGTCCGCTGATTCATACATTTGATGTTAACCCTGTCTTAATGGTGCTGGCAACAGCAGCTGGTAGTAACACGATCACACACGTAAACGATGCGTCTTTCTGGTTGTTTAAAGAGTATTTTAACCTCACTATTAAAGAAACATTTAAAACATGGGGTTTACTACTTCTCACAACTTCTGTCGTCGGTCTTGGTGTTGTTTTACTCCTTAGCTTGTTCATTTAATAAGATAAGAAAAGTCCTCATTGCATTTTCTGCAATGAGGATTTTTACTACCTGTTTGTTATGATAAGCATATTTAACATCTTAACCTCGAATTAACCTTCAATTGTTATAGTGTCTTTACTATAGAAAATAATTGGGAAAGGTATGCTGTAAATTCTTTGATAGTTAAGTTTTTATAGTTTCGATAAAAATAGGATGGGAGTGTCTACTATTCAACCACAAATATTTAAGTCGAATTTACTGATTGGCATAGGGATTCCAGTAATTATTACTGTTGTAATTCTGGCTCTTTATTTCACAAATGAGTCCATGCCGATATGGACATTATTACTGCTAATCGTTCCAATCATCTTCTGTGCGGCTCAGTTGAAAACAAAATTAGTAATAGAAAATGATCTCTTGCGGTATGAAAAACTATTTGGAGCTAATGAGGTTTCACTGGATAATGTTTCTGAAATTGTTACGAGAGAGGTTGAAACAATTGTAGAACGAAACCAACATGACCAACAGAATGCAAGGCCAAGTGGTCTTAATTTCGGCTCAAACCAAATGAATCCAGTGAATCAGGAACGCAAGGTTGAACGGTTAGTTTATGTACTAGACGCATCAGGAAGAACGCATTTTTCTTTTCCAGCAAGCTTAATTGGTTTGAAAAATCGACAAAACTTCATAGATGCCGTGACTGCTTCTAACCCGGAAATTACTGTTAGTTAATAGCAAATTGGAAGGATGGCAAGTTAACACTGAACTTGCCATCCTTCCGTTTATTTACAGCCCATTATCTAATCTCAGTCCCTTCGAATGTATTGCCGCCCTCTATTGTTCCGGATTCAAATCCTTGATAAAACCAGTTTTTTCGTTGTTTGGATGTGCCGTGGGTAAATCTTTCAGGAACAATATATCCTTGAGCACGTTTTTGAATTGTATCATCACCTAAATTCCACCGCCTATGAGTGTCTTTCCGCCACCGCCCATGCCTCTTCTGTCCTCAACATTAGTGCTTCGTCTTCTCCCTTTAAATTTCATTAATGGTATACCCTTTTTTAAAAAAGTTAGAGCATCTTTTGGCTGCAACAATTACATTCACATATGACTGACAAAATAATAAAAGCCTTCCATCAGTTCAGTAAACTGATGGAAGGCCTTTATTATTTAATTGGTGCGTGATTCATAAGGGATAATGCTTCGTTCACTTCAAATATTTTACCGCGAATATCGGTAATCCCAAAACTGGTTAAACGATTTGAATGCATGACTAAGTATTTTTCAGCATCCTCTTTCGTTTCGAATAAGTATATCCCACCAGCTTCATTAGCCGCCGCATCCTCTGTCCAAATCTTCCAAATCACACCTGACTCATCATTAATACTTTTTGCCAGATCAGCAAATCCCTTTGACATTTCATCACCGAATGGACCGTCCATTTTAAAATCAACCTGCAATAAATATTTCATGATTACCACTCCTTTAGGGTTTAATTGAATCTATAATACCATCTGGACAATAATAATACGCAATATTGCTTTTGACATACTCATCTCATGTATACATATATCGATTTCAGCGGATACTATACTAGTCTAAATAAAGGAGAAAAGTAGATGAAAATTCGGTTTGGCTACGTCGCAAATACAGTTGGTTTATGGGATGCAAGTCCATCCAAAACGCTGACTTTCACACGGTATTCAACACTTCCCAATGACGAGAGAATGGAAAAGTTGAAATTTATAACCGCACAAAATCTACAAAACACAAAGAGAATTTTGCATTATAATATTGCGCATGAAATAGAAATTTACCGTTTTTCAAGTTCACTCGTCCCATTAGCAACCCATCCCGAAGTGATGTGGGATTTCTTAACACCATTTAAAAACGAATGGAAAGAAATTGGAGATCTAGTCAAGCATTTTAAGCTCAGAGTAAGCTTTCATCCAAATCATTTCACTCTTTTCACAAGTCCAAGAGATGAAGTTACGACGAATGCTCTCATAAGTATGGATTACCATTTTAAGATGCTGAAAGCGATGAATGCACTTGATACAGGGCTCATTAATATACATATTGGCGGAGCCTATGGGGATAAAATTAGTTCAATCAAACGTTTCCATCAAAACCTTAAGAAATTGCCAAAAGAAATTAAGAAGCATATGACGCTAGAAAATGATGATAAAACGTATGATATTTTGGAAACCCTTATTGCATGTGAAAAAGAAAAAGTTCCCATGGTGTTCGATTATCATCACTATTTGGCAAATAGCGGGGAGATTGACCTGCCTCTTTACCTAGAACGTATATTTAAGACGTGGGATAAATTTAATATTGTCCCGAAAGTCCATATTTCTTCCCCAAAATCCGATCAAGCCTTCCGTTCCCATGCTGATTTTGTTTCATTAGACTTTGTCCTCCCCTTTTTGAAAATAGCGAAAGAGCTTAATCAGGACTTTGACATCATGATTGAGGCAAAACAAAAGAACCTCGCTATGCAGAGACTTGTAGACGAGATTGCTGCGATTCGGGGAGTTAAACGTATTTCAAGTTCAACAATAGAATGGTGATTTTATAAAACAACTGAGGTGGATTTAAATGACGATTGTACGTCTGGGGTATGTCGCAATGAGTATGGAACTTAAAAATGCATCCCCATCACAAACCATGACTTTTACTCAATTCGAGAAAATTGATGACCGAGATGCTGCTATACGTAAATTAGAACGGATTGCACTTTCAAATCTTCACAATACACTCAGACTGTTAAAACATAATGCAGCTTCTGCCATTCACTTTTACCGATTAACCTCTCGCCTTATTCCTTTAGCAAACCACGAAGCGCTTCCACATTGGAATTATATAAGGCCACTAAAAGCGTCGCTTCGCGAGATTGGAGATTTCGCAAAAGAACATAAGATGAGAATTGATTTTCATCCAGATCACTTCGTTCTTATTAATTCTAAAGAGAAGCATATCTTGAAAAATTCAATTCGTACTTTAAAGCTGCATTACTTATTATTAAAGACGATGGGGATTGATCCCACTCATCGCTGTGTCATGCATGTTGGTGGAAACTATAAAGCAACCGAACTTTCTCTTGAACGTTTCATCGATAATTGGATGGACATCCCAAAAAGGATTCAAACGATGATTATGCTTGAAAATGATGATACCTCTTTTACATTAGAAGATACACTTTACTTATGTGAAAAATTAGATATCCCTCTAGTTTTCGACTATCATCACCATCTTGCCCACCACGTGAACCCTAATTGGGCGCATAACTGGGATAGAGTTGTGCAGACATGGCGGCACTCACCATTCCCGTTAAAAATGCATATATCAAGTCCTAAGAGCGATGCCGCATTTCGTCACCACTCGGATTATATAGACGTCGAACTATTTTTCAACTTCCTAAAAGTCGTAAAAGGAAGTGTTCCACAAATTGACTGTATGATTGAGGCGAAGCAGAAAGATGAAGCACTTTTTAAATTAATGGAGGAAATCAAAACAAGGGAAGATATTGAAGTGATTGATGGCTCTTCTTTTCTCCTAAAGTAGATGCAAATTGCTTATAAAATAAAAAAAGCACTAATTTCTCATTAATAGAAATTAGCACGTTTGTTATTCGCTAGACGTTACTTGATCCTTTGGCGGTTGGCATACATCACATTTACGTTGGTTTTTATTATTAAATTTCGTAAATGTTTTTTCAAAGTTGTTACCGCACGCACATTCAAATTGTAATCTTTGAGAAAAACCGTGGTATTCTGTCGATAATAATTTACTTTCAGAGTTATTATCAACAAATTCCTTAATTTTAGCGATAGTCCATCGTTTATTCATTCTTTTACACCTCCGAGGCTTTTTAGCATCCGGTCCATTAAAGGTAATGATCTTAAGTTACTCATTATAGCATGAGTTGAAACACAAATATACAGAAGGCAGCAATCAGAGTAGACCAATCTTTATTAGAAATATCTACTCTTCTACTTGAATCCAAAATCCTGCGATATTGACTGCCTTTATTTTTTCATCGTTCAATATGATTTCAGCCTTTGAAAAAATGAAATACCAATGAAAAGTTAAACCTTGAACATCATAAGTAGTCGCCTGCATTTGAAGCATGTCATTATTTACAACTTCAACAACCCCTATACATTCCCCCGCTGAACAATGAATCGCGTGCTCCTCTATTAAGTACATCTCAAATTCTGCCGGATCTGTAGGTACACGATAGATTACGAAAATAAAAAGTGCGATAAAGGTAACAATGATTTTGTCTTTTATTGGTGATTTCATATCCAAAATGAGTCCTAATGCACAAATTAACGTGAGCCAGAGCACTGAGTTGATATCAAAAAAATAGGCAAAGAAAAAAGAGATGATAAGTATAAATGACAAATACTGTTTCAGTACATCACCTTTTGATTTGATAAACGTTAGATAATAAGAAGCGATCAAAATGAATGTAAAAAATGCGAGGTTAACAATAACCATAAATCACCATCCTTAATTCCCATTATAACAATATTACATCTATTTAAGCTATGAAGAATTTCTTTTATGAACACAGGCTTAGCCTTTAAGCTGATTTGGGACATTCAACTTTAAAACCCAGCTACCTTCAGGTGAGAAGATTAGCTGGGTTTCTTAATCATTTACATAATCATGAAATAATTATTGTACTTTAATTGACCTTCGTAAGCTTTCCAAAAGTGGGTTCATTCCATCTGCACCTTCTATTGGATATTGAAATGTAATCACGAATGAATGTTCATCAATCTCATAGACAATAAATCCTGTCATAGGATGGTCGCCGTAAAGTTGTGTTTTTCCTCTCAAACCATTTTCTTCAACTGGTGTGCTTACCAATCCATAACCTTCTTGAGAACTTTCTTCAAATCCTTCTGTTTCAAAACTTTCTTGCAAGTTCGATACGGCTTTTTCAAGATTTATGTGTTCTATTATTTCTAATGTTATCTCATAATCATATTCGGTTGAATAAGTTATTTTGTTGTTGCTCACTTCAGGAACACCAAAATCTTCGCTTATTTGATAAGCAATTCCATAGGGTTGTATATGATAATTTATAACTGGAACTTCAACATCCATACCTTCTACGTTCCTAATTTCTGTTTCTGTAGAGCCTGTATGAATCTCCATATTTGTTTCTTTGTTTTCAACCACATCTTCTGAGTTCGCTTGATTTTCATCATCTTTTTCTGACGTTTCTTTTTCCACGTCTTCAGGGTCATCTTCTTCATCGATGATTAGATTATTATCTGGTTGATTACCCTCGTTGCCAGTTAAACTCTCTCCACTTTGATTAGTGATACTGTTAGATAAGAAGTAATAACCGACGAATAATAAAATAGCCATCATTCCTATATTCAACGCATATTTAAAGCCTGCGAATAGTTTAGTTCTGTTTTTGAGTGGATCACTTTTAATCGTAAATAAAATTTCTCTTTCAACTTTTCTTTTTCTCTTCTCCTGCCAAATAATATCTTGATCTAATTGTTTAAGCTGTTCATCAAAGTAAGACTTATCTTTAGATTTATTATTCATACAAAAACCCCTCCTTTAACAATTCTTTTTCTAAAGCGGGAATTGCTCGATAAAGTGTTGTTTTAACCTTTCCTTCTGACCAATTTAAAATCTCACTCGTTTCCTTTACACTAAACTCTCTTATTTTCCTGAGAATGATGACTTCACGATAGGTGGATTTTAATCTGCTCAATGCTTTATACAACTCAATTGAACTTTCCCTGATTTCTAAAACGTCTTCCGGTAAAGATGCTGGGTCCTTCACGGTTTGAAAAATGTCTTGAAAAATCTTTATGGGCTTTTGTTTTCTGATATAGTCTACTGTGCTATTATGTGCAATGCTGAATAGCCATGTTTTAGGGGATGCTTTTTTCTGATAGGAATGGTGGTTTTTATAAGCTTTAATAAATGTGTCATGTGTCAAATCCTCCGCTTGCTGGTAATCGTTAATCATCATCAAAATATACTTAAATATTGAATCACCATAAAGATGATACCAATTCGTAATTTCCTCCTTTGCATCTGGCAAGTTAACTCATCCTTCCCTGCTTTTGTTTGTTCATCATTTAGACGTAAACCAAAATTTAAAGTCACAGTCTTATTTTAATAATATAAAAAAGCTTCTCGCAAAGTTAGAACAATTGCGAAAAGTTTTTTTCAATATCTTACTCATTAAAGTTATAGTTGTCTGAAAATACTCTAGTACCTTCAATGCTCTTGGAAAGTTCTTTTACATGGAGATAATACTTCCCTGAATCTAGGGCAATCACCTCTTCCATATGATCATGGTTATTACCCATCTCGATTGTAATTTCTAACTCTCGATAATCATCTTTAGGTTTTTCTCCATATACAATATAAAAGTTTTTAAATTGGTCATATCCTTGCAGATTATTTCCAAACATTACTGAAATCAAGTTGTCACTTTCTGAAATTGCATATCCGATGCCATCATTATTTTTAAACAAAACAATGGAATAGTTATTGCCAAACCTTTTTTCCATTAATATTTCCGCAGCTTTAATTTGTTTTTCCTCATCTAAAGCACTAAACTTCATAATTTCTCCCATTAGATTTTTATTATTACTGGTTTCTGCTTTAGAATTAGTTTTAAAAGATGAACCTAAAATAAATAATGAAATCGCTAAAAAAATTATTTTTACTATCTTTTTCAATAGTTTCACCTCTAACCTCTTTTTTAAGATAGGTATAGACTGCAGATTATCACATTACATATTACATATTCCTGATAAAAAGAATGATTTGAATATACATATCAGCCATTTCTTCTGGAGATTCAACTAAGGAATTATCTAGCCATTGCTCTATTAACCCTAAAAATGCAGAGGTAGCAAACGCTGCTAAATAATCTTTTGGTATCGTTAATTCTCTAAAAAATGTACTATTTTGCATCATTTTTTCTCCGAAGTGATTGAGAAAAAACTGCTTGAGATGCCTATGAAAACCAAGTTGGTTATTTTCACCTAATAAAATCTGGAAGCGTTCTGCATTTGTTTTTATATAGCGAAACACTTCAACAGCAAGCACTGAAATTCGTCCATTTTCTGCCTCCAAAAGCAAAATGTCTGGTTTTAGACGTTTCAATTGCAATTCAAGGCCTTTAAGTAAGTTATCCTCTATTTGGTGTAGAAGATCGAATTTGTCCTCGTAATGCAAGTAAAAAGTCCCTCTGTTTATTTCAGCAATAGTTGTTATATCACGGACAGAGACTTTCATAAATGGCTTTTCCTTTAGTATCTGCAGAAAACTCTTCTGGATATTCTCCTTCGTTTTTCCATTCATTTCATCGTATATTGAAACCATGCTATCTCCTCCGTACTACTGAACATAATCATATTTTTTGTTTATTGCTTTCATTCTACCAACAAAATAAAATAAAGACATACCATTCAACAGCCTGTTCAGTGGTAATCAAAATACGGAAGGTGATTTTAATGAAAAAAACTACAATAATTATGAGTATATCCCTATTAGCCGCTATTGGAATAATTGGCAAAGCGTTCATACTAATTGAGGATTCTAAAATATTTTTACTGATTTTCTTTGCAGTTGGTACGGGATTAGGATTACTAAGATTATTCGTGAACTATTCGATAAAAAAGATGAAAGGAAAAGGCTGGACGACTAAAGTGTTATTCTTTGGTGTTTTGCTCGGATTAGGATTGCCATTCCAAGCTTGGTTTAGAAATAACGTATTACTAAGCATCGATTCATCTTATTTATTGAGCAGCATCATCGTAATGATCCTAGGTGTTATATTTATGACTACTTGCTCCAGCTACGTTACGAGGAAGAGGAAAACAAATAGTCTAACTAACTAAAGTAAAATGGCCTGGTTTAACTAGGTCATTTCTATGTTAAATCTTATCTTAGTATCTCCATACTCTCTAAGTTTCTAAGCATAAAAAAAGATGTTTCCGAGAGATAAAAATCTCTACGGAAACATCTAAGAAAAATATACACTAATTTTACATCAAGGTTAATGGGTGGTGAATTACATCATGCCGCCCATTCCACCCATGCCGCCCATGTCTGGCATTCCGCCGCCCATGCCGCCTTCTTCTTTAATGTTCGCAACGACTGCTTCAGTTGTTAGGAACATTGCTGCAACAGATGCTGCGTGTTGAAGCGCGTAACGTGTAACTTTAGTTGGGTCAACGATACCTGCATCCATCATGTTTACCCATTCGCTTTCTGCTGCGTCGAAACCGATACCGATTTCTTCACGCTTTAGACGATCAACAACGATTGAGCCTTCAAGGCCTGCGTTGTTTGCAATTTGACGAACTGGCTCTTCAAGTGAACGAAGAACAATTCTAACACCAGTTGCTACGTCCCCATCAGTCGATTCAAGTAGTTCTTCTACTTTCTTGTAGACGTTAACAAGTGCAGTTCCTCCGCCTGAAACGATTCCTTCTTCAACAGCTGCGCGTGTTGAGTTTAGTGCATCTTCAATACGAAGTTTGCGCTCTTTTAACTCAGTCTCAGTAGCTGCTCCCACTTTAATAACTGCAACGCCGCCTGATAGTTTAGCTAGGCGCTCTTGTAGTTTTTCTTTATCAAACTCGGATGTTGTTTCTTCAAGTTGTGAACGGATTTGGTTAACACGGCCAGCGATTTGGTCTGTATCTCCAGCACCTTCTACAATTGTCGTGTTATCTTTTGTAACAACAACTTTTGAAGCTGTTCCTAGTTGTGTAATTTGTGTTTCTTTTAGGTCAAGTCCTAGGTCTTCAGTAATTAGTTCGCCGCCTGTAAGGATTGCGATATCTTCAAGCATTGCTTTACGACGATCACCAAATCCTGGTGCTTTAACTGCAACTGCGTTGAACGTCCCGCGAAGTTTGTTTACAACAAGTGTTGCAAGTGCTTCTCCTTCAACGTCTTCTGCAATCATTAGAAGTGGTTTACCTTGTTGAACAACTTGCTCAAGAACAGGTAAGATTTCCTGGATGTTTGCAATCTTTTTATCTGTAATTAAAATATATGGATTGTCGAGAACTGCTTCCATTTTGTCCGTATCTGTAGCCATATATGCTGATGCATAACCACGGTCAAACTGCATTCCTTCAACAACATCAAGTTCAGTTGTAAATCCTTTTGACTCTTCAATAGTAATAACGCCGTCGTTACCAACGCGCTCCATTGCATCCGCAATTAGCTGACCAACTTCTTCATCTCCTGAAGAAATTGCTGCAACTTGTGCGATAGATTCTTTTTCTTCGATTGGTTGTGAAATAACCGTTAATTGTTCAACAGCTTTTTTCACAGCTAGTTCGATTCCTTTACGGATTCCAACAGGGTTTGCACCCGCTGTTACGTTTTTAAGTCCTTCGCTGATCATTGCTTGTGCAAGAACTGTTGCAGTTGTTGTTCCATCACCAGCGATTTCGTTCGTTTTTGAAGCAACTTCAGCTACGAGTTTTGCACCCATATCTTCAAATTTGTCTTCAAGTTCGATTTCACGAGCAATTGTTACACCATCGTTTGTAATAAGTGGTGAACCAAATGCTTTCTCTAGAACGACGTTACGTCCTTTTGGTCCAAGTGTAACTTTAACCGTATCCGCAAGCTTGTCGACTCCACGTTTCATCGCACTACGAGCATCTTCATTAAATTTAATTTCTTTAGCCATTTATAATATCCCTCCAGAATTTACGTATGTTTTACAGTATTCAAATCTTCCTTGAATTAACCGATGATAGCTAAAACGTCACTTTCACGTAGGATTAAATATTCATTGCCTTCATGTTTAACTTCAGTACCGGAATATTTTGAGAAGATAATCTTGTCGCCTTCTTTAACTTCTAAGTCGACACGTTGGCCGTTTTCCAAAACGCGGCCTGTTCCTGCAGCAATAACTTTACCTTCTTGCGGTTTTTCTTTCGCAGAATCTGGCACAATAATGCCACTAGCCGTTTTTTCTTCCGCCTCAACTAATTCGATTACGATTCGGTCACCTAATGGTTTCAACATGTAAAACAACCTCCCAAAGATAATAATTACTTTTAGCACTCGCCTACTTGGAGTGCTAATACAATTTCTATCATAATAAACATCCACTCCTTTTGCAAGCAAAGTACATTAACATTCTTCTCTTTGCTTATGTCACTTAAAACAGATAAAATAACATCAGTTGTTATTAAGGGGATGAACATTTTGAAAAACTGGAAAATCTATTTTTATCTTATTTTTACCTATATCGTCATGCAAATCGGTAGTCTAATTTTAGTCAAGCCGATTTATCAATACTTTACAGGAAATCCAAGTATAACCGCACAACAAGCTGAATATCATGCAATTGCATGGTCGCTTTTCACAGTAAATACACTAGCGGCAATTATTTTTCTGCTATTAATGTTCACGAAAAAGAAATTCTTTCATGTATTTAAAGGAAAACCCGCTTCGATAGGTGCCACAATTTTATGGGGTGTCCTCGGATTTTTCCTAGCCCTGTTCGGACAAATGGCTGCAGGTATGATTGAACAATTTATCGGTATTGAGGCCGGATCAGAAAACACAGCCTTTCTATCAGAGATTGCCAAAGTATCGCCCATAATCATTATTTGTATTGTTGTATTTGCACCGCTGTTAGAAGAAATTATATTCAGACGCGTCATTTTCGGCGGCCTTTATCAAAAAACCAATTTTATCATAGCCGCTTTAATTAGTGGTCTTATCTTCGCGGCTGTTCACGGTGAACTTCATCATTTACTCATTTACTTAGCCCCAGGACTTGTCTTTTCATTCGTCTACTATAAGACCAAAAGGCTCATTACACCAATGATTTCACACTTGTTAATGAACGGATTGGTTGTTATTATCCAACTGAATTATGATAAAATATTGGAACTACAAAAGTTGAATCAAGCTTTCATCGCATTGCTAATCAGATAACAAAAAAAGTCTTCCACCGATATTATTCGGTTGGAAGACTTTTTATTCACCAGCTGCTGTATTTTGAACTTCTTCAATTTGGCGTTGTTGTTCTGCTTTTAAGTACTTTCGATAACCAACACGAGCAATAACAATACTAATCTCATAAAGTATGAATAGTGGTCCCGTTACAAATAGATGAGACATGAGATCAGGCGGTGTTATGAATGCAGCGATCACGAACAAACCAAAGTAGGCATATTTTCGCACTTTCACAAGTGTCGAAGGATTCAATAGACCAAGCCTAGCAAAAAACACAATAACAACGGGTAATTGGAAGACAATCCCAAACGGAATCGTTAATTGAAATAAGAAAGTAAAATACTCATTCACACCAATGGTCTGCGTGATCCCTAAATCATTCGATAAATTCATCATGAATTTTATGACGTATGGGAGTAAGACAAAATAGGCAAATGAAATACCACCTAGTAAAAGTAAAAAAGCATATGGTATATAACTCAGCGTCGCTCGCCGTTCTGCTTCGTGCAGACCAGGAGAGATAAATGACCACATCTGATACATCAGAATTGGTGAAATAACCACAACTGCGATAAAGAAAATGACTTTTAAATAGATCAGCATAGGATCAATGACATTAAATGCATTCAGCGTGATATTTTTTGCTTCCCCCTGTACTTGGAGAAAATTTATGAGCGGTTTCGCGAGAAAAAAACTACCTATAATTGCTACAACAAAGAAAACGACAATCACCATCAGCCGTTTTCTCAATTCATCTATATGCTCAATGATTGTTAAATTTTTATTGTTCATCGGACTAACATCCTAACTCACTTCTGTTGTTCTTCGATCTTTTCTGCTTTCTTAACTTCGTCGTCATCTTTGACGAGTCCTTGTGTCGCGTTTTTAAACTCACGCAATGAAGAACCGAACGCTTTTCCAATCTCTGGTAATTTCTTCGGACCAAACACGAGCAATGCAATAATCGCAATTAGAATTAGACTAACAGCACCTGGCATCATCTTCGGACACCTCCTATTTTAGAGTTGGTAAGAACGTTACCTAATTATTAGGGAATAAATTCATCCAACTTTCTCCTATCCATTTTACACTAAAATCGTCTATATTACTATAATGTAACGGTTACAATTGTGAATCTTTGACGTCATTTTTCATGAAATAGATAAGCGTTTGTAGTTCTACAGATAAATCGATTGTATGTACCCGGACAGACTCCGGTACTGCAAGTCGGACTGGTGTAAAATTTAAAATACCATGTATACCATAATTGACAAGTTCATCTGCAACCCCTTGTGCAACGCTTGAAGGCGTTGATAAAATCGCCAACTCAATTCTATGATCCTTCAATTTCTCTTCAGCTAAACTTGGATGATAAACAGGAATTCCACTAATTGTCTCCCCTGCAAGCGACGTTTTAGGATCAAACGCCATGATGATACGTGTGTTGTGTTTTTTTTGAAAATTATATTTTAAGAAAGCGTTACCTAAACTGCCGACACCAAAAAGGGCGACATTGGTTTCGATATCTTGATCAAGAATTGTACGAAAAAAATCGACTAAGTATTGAACATCATACCCATAGCCTTTTCTACCGAGTGCACCAAAATGTGAGAAGTCCCGACGAATTGTTGCAGCATCGATCTTCATCGCTTCACTTAATTCACTAGACGATACTCGCTTTTTATCTGCATTTTCAAAATTTTGTAGAAATCTATAATATAGAGGCAATCTTTTTGACGTCGCCTCCGGAATCTTAGGCACTTCCTCTGACATTTTACCCCTCCTACACCTACTTAAAGCCTATTCTATCGTATCTCACTTGTAGAATATTGTAAAGCTGACCATTGCGTACAACGATGTGTTCAGGTTAAACTATAGATGAATAGAGGTGTATTAAATCATGATTGTTTTACAAGTGAATGCGTTAACTAAATCATTTTCTGGAACGACTATACTAGAAAATGTTCAACTTGAAGTTCATCAACGCGACCGTGTTGCTTTGGTTGGGCGAAATGGTGCTGGAAAATCAACCTTACTAAAAATAATTGCAGGTGAAATGACTGCTGATACAGGTGATTTAATCATCCCGAAGAACATACGAATCGGTTACCTCGAGCAACACTCTGGGATTGATTCAACGTTAACTGTATGGGATGAAATGATGACCGTTTTTGAACCACTTAGAGCAATGGAAAGACGAATCCGCTCTCTTGAAAAACAGATGGCAGATCCAGTCATTTTTTCAAATAGTGAAGAGTTCGAACGTGTTTCGACTGAATATGACGAACTACAAACAGAATTTAGTGATTCAAAAGGCTATCAATATGAGGCTGACACAAGATCTGTCCTTCACGGAATGCGGTTTTATCCAGAGGATTATACAAAACAGGTCAATCTTTTATCGGGGGGCCAAAAAACACGCTTGGCTCTTGCCAAAATGCTGCTTAGTAACCCGGACTTACTTATATTAGATGAACCAACAAACCATCTTGACATTGAAACGCTTGGTTGGCTGGAGAAATACTTAGTTAACTACGAAGGTGCTTTGCTAATTGTCTCGCATGACCGATATTTCCTCGATGAGATTGTAACCATCGTTTATGAAGTAGCCAGACATAAAGTGACAAAATACATTGGTAACTACAGTACATACCTAACCGAAAAAGCAAAAAACTATGAACGAGATGTAAAGATGTATGAACGAGAAGTAAGTGAACGGGCTAATCTCGAGGATTTTGTTCAACGGAATATTGCACGTGCTTCAACTTCGAAAATGGCTCAAAGTCGCCGGAAGATGTTGGAACGAACAAATTGGATGGATTCCCCGGATGGCGACGAAAAATCAGCTAATTTCACTTTTTCTGTTGAACGTCCCAGTGGTAACGATGTTCTAGCAGTCGATAATTTAGCAATTGGTTATAACAACTCCCCTGTTTCAGAGAACTTGAAATTACGCGTCTATAAAGGCGATCGAATTGCAATAATCGGGCCCAATGGTGTAGGTAAATCAACATTACTAAAAACAATTGTTAAAAAGCATAGTGAACTCGCTGGCGAAATTAGATATGGGACAAATGTTCAGTTTGGCTATTACGATCAGGAGCAAGCCACGTTGGTCGGCACTGATACAGTTCTAGAAGAGCTCTGGAGTGAATGGCCAATGATGAACGAGAAAGACATAAGAGGGATTCTAGGACGGTTTCTCTTCACAGGAGACGATGCAGGAAAACCTGTCACCTCTTTATCTGGCGGTGAAAAAGCACGACTATCCCTTGCAAAATTGATGCTCCAGAAATCAAACACACTCATCTTAGATGAACCGACAAACCATCTGGACTTGGATAGTAAAGAAATCCTTGAAAATGCACTTGATGATTTTCCGGGAACAATCCTCTTTGTCTCGCATGACCGCTATTTCATCAATCGCCTTGCGACAAAAGTTATCGACATCGGTGCTTCTGGTGCTGTGGAATATTTAGGTGACTATGACTACTATGTAGAAAAGAAGTTAGAACAAGAAGAATTACTGGCAGACAAGGCGCGAGCCGTTCTAGTCAATTCGCCACCTGCTAACACCAAACAAGATATCGACAAAGAAACTAAGCGACAAGAACGTAGACTTACCCGTGGAATCGAAGAAATCGAAGCACAAATTTCGACGCTTGATATACAGATTGAATCCTTGCAAGACGAACTTCTACAACCTGAATTTGCTGACGATCATATCAAGTTGATGGAAATCCAAAATAACATTAATCAGTTGCAAATTGATCACGATGAAAAGGCTGAAAAGTGGCTTGAATTACAGGAACAACTTGAAGAATTATGAGATTATATTAGTCATCTTCCTAAGATGACTTTTTTTACTTCTTTAAGCATTTCTTCACTTTTCCACAACCTTATCCACGTTACAAACACTGATAAACCAACAACAAACCTTAGTTATCCACAAATTCTGCACATATCAAGCATCTTACGCACAAAGTTATCCCATGTCGTTGGTTATTAAATGTACATTTCACTATACTATCCACATCTTATCCACATATTGTTAATAAGTACGGATGTTCCTATTGACAAATGAAAATATCCAAAAGTAAAAACGTGGAAATTATCTGAAATAGATAATTCCCACGCTTTATTATTTCTGCCAAGAAATGAGTTCCATTCCTGGTCTCCCGTTCATCGCCATTGTGCCGCGAACACCGCTCGTGAACATGAAAGTTCCAGCAGAAGCGATCATTGCTGCATTGTCTGTACATAGCGCAATAGGTGGAACATAAAATGGAATAGATAAATCCTTGAACTTTTTCTCCAGTGATGAACGCAGCTGCTTATTGGCAGCAACCCCGCCAGCTGCAATCACTTGTTTTACTTTAAATTCCTTGGCTGCTTTTAACGTTTTAGTTGTCAACACATCAACAACACTGGATTGAAAACCTGCCGCAACATGAGCCCGATTAACCTCATCCCCGCGCTGCTTTAAATTATGTTTATAATTAATCACAGAAGATTTGAGCCCACTAAAACTGAAGTCGTATGAATCAGGTTCAAGCCAAGCTCTTGGAAATTCGACTTCTCCATCACTTTCATTGGCTAAGCGGTCAATTCCTGGTCCACCCGGATAAGGTAAACCCAACACGCGTGCAACTTTATCATAGGCCTCTCCTGCTGCGTCGTCACGTGTTTCTCCAATCACTTCAAATGATCCATGCTCTTTCATAAGAACTAGCTCAGTATGTCCACCTGAAACGATAAGTGCGAGTAATGGAAACGCCATCGGTTGCATGAGCTGGTTGGCATAAATATGCCCTGCAATATGATGCACGCCAATAATCGGTAATTGGTTGGCAAATGCAAATGCCTTCGCAGCATTAATGCCAATGAGTAAAGCACCTACTAAACCAGGGCCTTCTGTTACCGCAACTGCATCTAAGTCGCTCGGTTGTAATTTAGCAATTTCCAGTGCTTCCTCTATGACATACGTAATTTGTTCAACATGGTGTCTTGACGCAATTTCAGGAACAACACCCCCAAATCGCTTTTGACTCTGAATTTGTGACGCAACAACGTTGGATACGATTTCAGTACCATTTTTAACAACCGAAGCAGCTGTTTCATCACAACTCGTTTCAATTCCTAATATATACACATCTTTTATCATGATAATTCCACCCACATGACGAGGGCATCTTCACCGTCGTCGCTATAATAGTTTTTTCGAATGCCGCCTTCTTGAAAATTAAGTTTTCGGTATAAGTTTTGAGCAGTTTGGTTACTAACGCGTACTTCTAGCGTCATTAACTTTACATCCATTTCTTTGCAGAGACTAATCGCCCTTCGCATTAATCCTTCACCAATCCTATGACCCCTTAAACGTTTTAAAACAGCAACATTCGTAATATGACACTCATCCATGACAATCCACATTCCACAATGTCCAATAACCTCAACATTTTCCACTGCTACAATATAATGCGCATAGTTATTGCCAGTCATCTCATGTTCAAAAATTTCCTGTGTCCATGGTACTGTAAACGATTCTTCTTCAATAGATACCACAGACGGGATATCTTTTTCTATCATTTTTCGGTAAGTAATCTCTTTACTTAAGTTCATTCTGATTCTCCTGCGCTTTCAACCAATTAGCCTCTGCTTCAGCAATTCTACGATATTCAGGCACGAAATTATGAACATCTACTTCCTCTTCAAACTGGGAAGCTGCATAAATAAGGGACGAAGCACGAGGTAAATTGAACTGTACAGGCGAAAATTTCGCAAAACTTGTCAGTTTATCATGTAATTGATCTTTATGCATTGCCGTGTCTTTTCCTATAAACAAAACTGGCGAATTATAAACCTTTAGCTTTTCGATTAACTCTCCAACCGAATAATGGCCATCTTCAATTACATTGACTAATTTTTCATTTTCTAAACGATAAGCACCAGCATACACATTGTTTCTTCGGGCATCTACAATCGGACATAGTAAACCCTCAAAATAAAGACAGTTTGTCGCCAGCGTTTTCAAACTAGAAACGCCAACGAGTGGTTTTTTCAGTGTCCAAGCTAGTGTTTTAGCAATTGTAACACCGATTCTGACGCCAGTATAAGAACCTGGCCCCTCTGATACTGCAATCTTATCAATATCTGAGGGAGCTATATTCGCCTTCTTAAAAAGCTCTTCGATTGCTGGCATTGCCCGAAGTGAATGATTAATTGCCATCGAGGTATTTTCTTCAACCAATATTTCTCCATCTTTAACAATTGCAATGGAAAGCGGCGTATTTGCAGTATCAATCCCTAGCCATATCATAAATTTAACTCCTCACAAATTTTTTCATATCGCACACCATATGGCTTTACAGTAATTGTTCGCATCGTATCACCTTCATGAACAATTTCAACCTCGAGACGATTTTTCGGTAAATCTTCTTTAATTAAATGTGCCCATTCAATGATTGTAACGGCATCACCATAAAACAATTCGTCCCAGCCAAGATCTTCATCACTGCCAGCCAATCGATAAACATCCAAATGATTAAAAGGAAAGTTTCCTTCATATTGCTTTAAGATTGTAAAAGTCGGACTACTAACAGTTCGCGTGATCCCAATCGCTCTAGCGAAAGCTTGTGTAAAAGCTGTTTTCCCGGCACCTAAATCACCTTCTAGTGTAATGACGTCCGGAGGCGCAATTAGTAATGCAAGATTTTTAGCAAGTTGTTCTGTTTCCATAAGGGAATGAACGATAAATTGTTTTTTCATTTTATGATTCCTTTCAAGTAGTCCGCTCCACTTATTTTCTCTCATTGTACAGAAGATAAACCAAATCTGAAAGCGTTCATACTTTAATAAAATTTCAAAACAAAAAAACGATTAGAGCTTTTAGGCCCCAATCGGTTCTATGTTTTAAATATAATGACGGTCCCGACGGGAATCGAACCCGCGATCTCCTGCGTGACA
>NZ_JBYHFO010000024.1:0-46276 GCF_057669865.1 Sporosarcina sp. Y1009
AGTTGACGCGTATGGTCGCCGCCCTCCACTCCAATCAACTAGATATTTCACTATAGCTAGAAAGTTATTCAGTGTCCTTTAATATTATTAGATTGAATTTTCATGTGAATTTTACTTCATAAGGGGGTTAGGACTTGGAGGTAAATGAAAAACGGAGACACTGGATTGAACATGAATTAGCCGTTGCGGTTAAGACGATGAGTAGGCTTTATGGTGGTATATCATCGCTTATATATGAAGTTGAAACTGAAAATGGGCATGTTATTTTGCGACAGTTTGATAATGGGGAATGGCTCCGTGAGGAACCAGATCTTGTGTTACATGAATCAGCTAGTCTACAAATAGCGTCTACTGGTGATTTACCTGCACCAATGCTTCTTGCGGCTGATGAAACTGGCGAAAAGAGTGGGATGCCATCCATTCTCATGACAAAGTTAGAAGGTAAAGTAGTGCTTGAACCAGTGGATTTCCATGCTTGGACAGATGGGTTGGCTAAAGTACTTAGTGAAATTCATCGGATTGAAGCGAAAGGTTTTTCATGGAAGTATGCGCCGTATATGAATCGTGAGAACGTTAAAATTCCCAGATGGACACGAAAGCCTGAAGTATGGAAGGTAGCATTGGATCGATTACACGGGTCGGAACCAAAATATCGGGAAACATTCATCCATCGCGATTTCCATCCAGCAAATGTGCTGTGGAATGACGATAAAGTAAGTGGAATTGTAGATTGGCCAAATGCTTGTCTCGGACCTGCGGGAATTGACATCGGCCATTGTCGTGTGAATTTGGCATTGCTCCACGGTGTCGGAATCGCAGACTTGTTTTTGGACGCGTACCATCGGCATGCAACGGAATTTGTATATAATCCCTATTTTGATATTGTCTCTATATTTGATTTTATTGATGAGCCATTAACCGTTTACAAAGGTTGGATTGATTTGGGCGTTAAGGGGCTTACGGATCGGATGATGGAAGAACGTATGGATGCGTTTATGGAGAGCGTTGTTTTAGGTAAGTGATTTTAGCGAACTTATGTTAAACTAGAACCACCATATCCGAAGGGAACTGATGTGCAATGTCGAATAGCTGGCATGAAAGATTCTCTACAGATGAGTATGTTTATGGAAAAGAGCCGAACGAGTTTGTGGTCGAAGCGGCGAAGCTTATGCTGAAAGGGAAAGTGCTTTGCATCGCGGAAGGTGAAGGGCGAAATTCGGTGTATTTAGCGTCGCTTGGATTCGACGTTACTGCATGGGATTTTGCGCAAGCTGGGCTTGATAAAACAAAACAACTTGCCGATGAAAAAGGTGTTGTCGTGACTACTGAATTTCATGATCTTGCAGACGTTATATGGGAAGCCGAACAATGGGATGCCATCGTCCAGATCTTTGGTCATTTTCCTGAAGACGTGATGACACGCACATTTACTGGTATAAAAAAAGCGTTGAAACCAGGCGGATATTATATAAGTGAATTGTATTCGAAAGAACAACTTGCATATGGGACAGGCGGACCGCGAAATGAAGCCATGCTAATAAATCCAAAAGAAATGCTCGAACAATTTGACGGCTATTTTATCAAACATTTTCACGTAGGCGAAGTGAATCGTGAAGAAGGACAACTTCATACAGGCACTGCCCATGTCGTACAAAGTATGTTTCAAAAAAGGAAAGAGGATTGAACAATGGACGGAAAAAATCGTGACGATATCACACCAGGTTTAAAAGTCGCAATTATATTGAAAAAAGACCAGCGCTCAGGAACAAAAACTGAAGGCGTCGTGAAAGACTTATTAACGAACTCGAAATTTCATCCGCACGGCATTAAAGTAAGACTCGAAGACGGACAAGTCGGCCGCGTAGCGGAAATATTGGAATAAAAGGATCCTTTAAGGGGTCTTTTTTATTTCGTGAAAATTAATTGAAAATTCCTTATCCGTTTAATGTACAATAGTGATATATACAAAAGTTGTATCCAAGGGGGAATTTGAGTTGAAAAATCTGCTAAATGTCATTTATATTTTATTTATTATGGGGCTCTTATTTCCTTTTGCGTTTTCAGGGTGGATTGTAGCCTTCTCGAGTGGAATGTCTTTTCTAACCCCATTTATCGTCGTTCTCTATATCTCAGCAGGGGTTTATATCACAATCAGATTTTTTGCATTGAAAAAACAGAAGAAAATCATTTACCGTGTTTTGGGTGTCACTATCGCTTTATCGCTCATCTACTCAATTCCAGGAATATACGGGAAAACGAGAACTACCGTTCAAGATGGATATATCGATACCTATTCGTATGCACCTTTTAGTAAAATGTCCAAAGTTGTGTCACTCTCTGAACCATCAACTTATAAAATTGAAAATGATCTACCAATTATTGATGGAGCAACTGCTCTTTACCCGGTCTATTCAGCATTCGCAAAGGCGGTTTATCCCGAAAAAGAATACGATCAATACGACAGTGAAGTAATGTCAAATCGTACCGGCGAAGCCTACGACAATCTTATAAGAGGAGAAGTCGATATGATTTTTGCATTGGCTCCATCAGATTCCCAATTAAGTAGGGCAAAATATCAAAATCGCGAATTAAAACTTACGCCGATTGGAAAAGAAGCATTCGTCTTTTTCGTGAATGGCAAAAACCCTGTTAAAAACTTAACGACAGATGAAGTCAAAGGAATTTATTCGGGTGAAATTACAAACTGGAAAGAGGTCGGAGGGAAAGATAAATCGATTCGCGCTTTCCAACGACCGGAAGATAGCGGCAGTCAGACCGCGCTTCAACAATTTATGGGTGAAGTACCGATTATGGATCCGCCGGTGGAAGATATTGCGTCACTGATGGGCACCATTCTCGACCAAGTCTCTGATTATAAAAATTACAATAATGCTATGGGGTACACCTTTAGGTATTACTCGACTGAAATGACAAAAAACAAGCGTATTAGACTACTAGCTTTGAACGATGTTGAACCGACAATCGAAACAATTCGTTCGGGGGCTTATCCGATTACGGGAGAATTCTACGTTATAACTGCGGGAAGTGAAAATCCACATCTCGATGAATTCATAGAATGGATTTTATCCGAACAAGGACAGGAAATTATCGAGAAAACGGGCTATGTTTCGATTCAGTAAAGTAACATAC
Organism: Sporosarcina sp. Y1009; assembly: GCF_057669865.1. NCBI lineage: Bacteria > Bacillati > Bacillota > Bacilli > Caryophanales > Caryophanaceae > Sporosarcina > Sporosarcina sp. Y1009. Next base: position 3,151 of record NZ_JBYHFO010000024.1, read on the forward strand.
CCTCATTCCGGAACGTCCTACCTGTTAATAGGGGGGCGTCTAAGTGAAACTTTGGATGAAAGTGTTAGGGATTTTATTGGCGGGTCTAGCTGGTATAATAATTATTTTAATTTTAGTGATCAATCACTTTTTCCTCAGTATGTCCAATCTTCCTGAAGGAGAATTTCTTACGGAAACTAAATCTCCAAATGGCGAGTACACAGTGAAAGCTTATGTATCAATGAGCGGCGCGACTGTTGCGGATGCGGTTAGAGGTGAAGTGGTTTATCATCAAAAGAAGGATAAGATGAAAAATATTTACTGGGGCTACCGTGAATCAACTGCAGAAATAGGTTGGATTGATGAACATACAATTTCCATCAATGGCGTGAAGTTAGATGTTCGAAAAGACGTATATGATTGGCGAAAACAGTAGTCGAAAGGTGGTCTCGACTGACAAGCAAACCGAATTTATACGAGGGAGCATAGGGAGGAGGAGTATTAGATGGATTTTGTAAAACAGTTTCTTGAATCAGAAATAATGGATTTAGTAACTTACAAGATAATTTATGATTTTATTTCACTAGAGAATTTTCGATATGGTGAATATGAGGGAAATCAATATGTCATTAGAAAAATAAATCATAACCACATTCAAATTGAGGATGAGGTAGCAACGGAGAATACAGGCACTCCACGTGTAGAAGTATATCGTCGGGATAAACTTCTGCATGTGCTGGAGACTTATAAAGATACAATTTAGGGTGATATTTTTAATTAGTACTTTTTGAATTTAAACTGTAAACGGGACATTGATTTATAAAAATACTCATTCAATTGGAGGAAAGAAAATTGATAGAACTACTAGGGATTAAGCACCCAATCATTCAAGCACCGATGGCTGGCGTCACGACACCGGAATTTGTCGCAGCGAGTGCAGAAGCCGGTATACTGGGTTCCATTGGGGCAGGCTATCTATCAGCTGCAGATACGCGTAAATTTATTCGAGAAGTAAAAGGGCTGACAGAAAAAACGTTTTCAGTGAATTTATTTATTCCTGAAATAACGGAACCAAGTGAAGATCAATTGGCAGATGCCTTCGGGGCACTCAAACCGATTCGAGATGAGCTTGGCATCTCTTCGGAAATACCGAAATGTTCAACGACGGAATTCGATGCGCAAGTCCAATTGTTGATTGAAGAGAATGTGAAAATATGTTCTTTTACATTCGGATTGCCGGCTGAAGAAACAGTTCAATTACTAAAAAGTCATGATGTATTTCTCATAGGAACAGCGACAACGGTTGAAGAGGCGGTGCTTGCAGAGCAGCGCGGAATGGATGCCGTCGTCGTTCAAGGCAGTGAAGCTGGTGGACATCGCGGGTCTTTCCACGGTCAATTAACCTTCGTTCCACTGAACAAATTACTGACAGACTGCGTAAAGATGGTTGAAATTCCAGTCATCGCGGCAGGTGGTATAGCGAATAAAGAAATGCTCGAAAATGCGCTATCCGCCGGGGCACAAGCAGTCCAAATTGGAACTGCACTATTAGCGGCGAGTGAAAGCGGTGCACATTCGTTACATAAACGGGCAATACTAGATTCAATAGAAGGAAATACAACTTTGACAACTGCTTTCTCAGGTAAAACCGCTAGAGGTATCAAAAATCGATTCATTTTAGAGATGGAAACCGCGGTACTTGCACCATATCCGATTCAAAATGACTTAACAAAGGACATTCGGAAAGAGGCTGCGAAACAAGGAAAAACTGATTTCATGTCTATGTGGGCGGGTGAAAATGTTCATTTGTCTACCGCTGGACCAGTAAAAGAAATCATTAAGCAATTTGTATAAAGAGGGATGAAATGCGAAAGTATATTGGTGAAATTGGACTTACAATCACTGCCATCATATGGGGCAGTGGCTTTGTTGCCAGTGCAGTGGCATTGGAGTATTATACCCCGTATCAATTATTGTCGGGACGATTTTTAATAGGCGCAATCATTTTATGTCTGATTTTCAATCGTAAACTAAAAGGAATCAAGAAAAAGACGCTCATTAATGGGGCAATTTTAGGATGCATCTTATACACGGCATTCGTTCTCCAAACGGTGGGCTTACAATTTACAACGCCGTCTAAAAACGCTTTCCTGACCGCAATTAACGTTGTGATCGTGCCCTTTATTGGGTTTTTAATTTATAAAAGAAGTATGAATGGATTTGAATTAGGCGGTGCGATATTGGCTGTCATTGGCGTCGCAGTATTATCACTTCAATTATCTTTTGAAATAAATCTTGGGGATTTCTTAACAGTTTGCTGTGCATTTGCGTTTGCTTTTCATATATTTTACACGGCTAAATTCGTCGAGGACGAAGACCCGGTATTACTAACATTCATTCAAATGGTAGTTGCGGCTGTTATTGGAATAATTGTCGTGTTATCGAAAGGTGAGACTACATTTTCGTTTGAGCCAGCTGGGTTATATCCATTGATTTATCTAGGAATATTTTCAACGACAATCGCCTATTTACTTCAAACCATTGCACAAAAATATATTTCAGACACGAAAGCTGCCATCATTCTATCGACCGAAGCATTTTGGGGAATGGTATTTTCAGTCGCGATATTAAGCGAAGTATTGACGCTCAGAATGGGTATTGGCGCAGTACTTATCCTTTGTGCCATTCTATTGTCCGAAACGAAATTTAGTTTCTTAAGAATTAAAACCCGTAAAATCGATTGATACATCAGGCTGTGCAAAATGGGTGAGGTGAGCAGGATTGAAAGAAATTTACCGGAAGACGTCAATTGTTTCATTTATCGGAGGCGGCATTACAGCAGTCTATGCGATTGTGTATTATTTTTTTTGGTTCGAAAGTTTTGTGGTGAATGGAGAAACGCTTATTGTTTCAGGAATTGCCACAATTTCTTTATTGATTTCAGGACTGTTTTTCAACAATGCGCAGCAGAACCTTAGTGATCAAACAATGGCTGATAGCGAGAGTGACGTCCAGTTTGAAAACATCGATGAGTTAATCATGCAGTGGATGCCGTCTTTTTATCCGACAATGCATAACGTCGATGCAAAAGGCGTTTCATTATTTCATATCATTCCTACAAAGCGCAGACCTTTTGCGCGTAAATTAACTGCGATTAAATTTCTATCGGAAGGTTTTATAATCCCCGCTACGTATGACATTCTTGATATGAAAGATGAACTGTTAGCGTCATTTACCTTGTGGAATAACGGAAACCGTTTTCTCTTAACACTACATAGCAGGGACGGAAAAAGGATTGGTTATTTTGAGCAATGGCTTACGAAATCAATCCTTAAAAGTAAGGGAACTTTATTTCATGAAAATGATCGGGTTTGGCGGGAGCTTGCAGCGAAAAATACAGCCGGCGATATCGATGTCGTAGACGACAACGGTAAAATGGCAGCCCAATACCGATTCGGCCGTTTTCCTTATGCCTTGCATCCTGCATTTGAAGCCGAGGCGGTTCACAGTTATATCCGTTTTGGTAACCATATTTCAAAAGAAGAAAAACTCGCATATACGATGATTTTCTTTTTTTGGTTGAAGAAGTAGAGGGTATCGACTTTAAACCTATAATAAATTCATCCTTGACTCTCACGTTACGTCATAGTTTATTGTTAGTGATGAAGGGAGGCCAACACACGATGAAAGTGAAAGAAGTATCGCAGTTGACAGGAGTAAGTGTGCGCACTCTCCATCATTACAACGACATCGGCTTGCTCGTTCCAGATGATTTGACGGAAGCGGGCTATCGGATTTATTCCGAAGAAAACTTAGCAACCTTACAGCAAATACTATTCTTTCGTGAACTCGGCTTCTCTCTAAAGAAAATAAAAGAATTGCTTTCAAGTCCATCGTTTGATCGCCAGGAAGCTTTCGACATGCAACGGGATATGCTCCTTGCTAAACGACAGCAATTGGATGAAATGATCGCTACGATTGAGAAAACAATTCGCCATGAGAAAGGAGAGGTCAGGATGTCCAAAGAGGAGAAATTTCAAGGATTCGATTTTAGCAAAAACCCATACGAACAGGAAGCTAGGGACAGGTGGGGTGATAAAGCGGTTAATGAGTCGAACAAAAAGGTCGCACAGTTTGGCCCGGAGATTGGTGAGGAAATGAACCGGATTTACTTCAGTTTAGCTGAAATCCGCCATACAGATCCAGCATCGAAAGAAGCGCAAACGCGGATTGAGGGATGGTACACTTTTTTGAACAAGATGGGCAACTATTCACTAGAAGCTTTCGCTGGACTAGGTGAAATGTATGTTGCTGACGAGCGATTTACAAAAAACATCGACCAGTTTGGTGAAGGACTTGCTGTATTCATGCAGGGGGCAATGAAAGTTTTTGCGGATAATAATTAATTTCATTCATGCTATGCAAATGATTGTCAATGACAATTGTTTGCGTAGCATTTTTTATTGATAACATCCCAAAAACTATAAAAATATTCTTTTTACATAGAATATACACAATCAACTGAAATTACTGACGTTCGTCAGTAGCGGATGCAGTTTTTGTTCTATATGCTAAAGGTAATACCAATGCCACCGCATCAAAAGTCCTTGTTTTATCATAGAATACTAGGCAAACTTTAAGAAATTAAAGGGCGCAAAACTTTGGAGTCTAAGGCATAGTTGCTATGACAGTCCGGTCGCGAATCTACTTGCGACCGGGTTTTTGTCGTTTGGAAATTAAAGAAAAGGAGGGATTATATCCATGGTTTTAAAACGGTCATCCGTTTTGCTATTGATAGGGATGATTATTCTATCAATGGTTTTACCATCGCTGCAGGCAATTGCTAAAGAAGGCGAAAAATCTGTTGACACGTCACAAGCAACGGAGGAGTTAGAGGATTCGATCGAAGAAGTTGAAGAACCGGAAGTTGAGGAGACGGAACCCGCTGAACCAGTTATAGATGAGAAAACGGAGATTTTGGTTTCGAATCTATGGGTCAATGTTCCAGAAGCTGACAATCCACCATCTATCATATTGTCTCTAGTAAACACACAAACCGGTGAACAAGTTAAGACGGCGACACTTGCGAATGGAGGAACATCCTATTTGTTTGATGGACTAAGCAAGTACGACAAGGATGGTTCGTTAAACAAGTATGGTTTAACAAGTTCGGAAGTCGTAGGCTATGAAACAACGATTGAAAATTACACAGTGACACATACGTATATTCAGCCGGAAACAGAGGATGAATCGGCGATAGCGGAAACTGAAGAGGCGCAAGTAGATGATGAAGCAATTGAGAAGAATTTAGGAGCCATTATGCCAATGGCGATTGCTACCCCGGGACATTACACGATTGATCCAAATGCGATTGTAGTCCCTTCAAAAATTGAAGGTGTTTCGACAAATGCGCACACACTATCAGAATTAGTTTGGGCGAATGGGGATACTGTATATGCAGCTATAAAAGCGACGCATGCGCTTGAACATATGATTCTAAATGGTGTCCAAACGGAAAATATGGACCAATACAATTCTTGGGTATCTATTTTTGTAGACAATATGGAGTATGAACCAGATGGATTGAAAGGGAATACAGGCGACTCACACTGGACAGTATTTAAGTTTAATCTAGCTGACCTGAATTTGGATGATAGCGGTAAGTATTCTTTTTCTGTAAAAGGTATAGGTGGGGGACATGACATTAAAGGGAATCTTATATTTACTATCCCTAAAGTAGATATAACAGGCAATAAAGTTTGGGTTGGCGGACCGGAGAATAAACCGGCAATTACCCTTCAACTTATGGCACAAGTAGAAGATGAAGCGATTCAGTTGAAGCACTCGCAAGTGTTAAATGGAAGTGAAAGTCCTGCGTGGATGCATACTTGGGAAGAAATTCGCGAATATGATCCTTATGGTCGGAAATATGTGTACACGGTAGATGAAGAAACCGTGCCGATCAACTATGTTAAATCATTGGATGGATTGACGGTTACGAATACGTATACCCCCTCTCAGCTAAATATTGATGTAAGCAAAGTCTGGATAGGGCCAGGTACAGAGTCTGTAACTATTAATCTATTAGCCGATGGGCATCATACGGGAACTAATCTCGTATTAAATGAAGAAAATGATTGGTCAGATTCATTCGCGAATTTAAATAGGTACGACGATACGAATGGGCAAGAAATTACTTACACAGTCGAAGAAGTGGCAATAGCAGGCTATTCAACGGTAAAGAGCGGCTCTGTTAATGAAGGATTTGTATTCACCAACACCAATGATGCAAAAGTCACGGTGAATGTGGTTAAGGAGTGGGTGGGCAGTAAAACAGATTCGGTGACCATCACATTGCTAGCCAATGGTCAAGATACCACACAAACAATCGTGCTCAATGAAGACAATGGTTGGGCAGGTTTATTCTTAGACTTGAGAAAATACGATGCGACAACAGGGGAAGAGATTGTGTATTCGGTAGTAGAGTACGATGTCCCAGAAGGTTATGAAGTTAGTTATAGTACAGGAGATAATGGTGAATATATCGTTACAAATACAGAGATTGTCGGCTCTTTAACAGTCCTGAAAATTAATGAAGTTGAAGAGGCTTTAGCAGGTGCAACATTTGAATTACGGGATGCAGATGGAAACCTGATTGGGACTGAAACTACAGATTCGTCTGGCGGAATTTATTTCGGTGATCTGGCATGGGGCGATTATCAATTGATAGAAACGATAGCACCAGAAGGTTATCGAAAATTATTACAACCAATCTTAATTACGATTGGACCAGGTGATTCCTTACACATTGAAAAGACTGTAGTCAATACGGAAATCGGATGGGAAATACCAAAAACAGGCGGCATTGGAACAGCAGGATTCTATGGAATTGGTGGTCTGTTAATGGCTTTGACGTTTGGTTTCTTCTTAAGAAAAAGAAAAACCGGGTGAATTAAAATAGGTCAAATTAAACAACACATAAGAGAGAGGGGAACAAACAAATGCAAATCAAAAAACTTTTTGCGGTAATGATGATTGCTTTACTCACATTTATGTCAATGACAGCGGGGCAAGTTGCACATGCAACACCAAATGATCTAGAAACAGGTAGCTTAACAATTCATAAGTATGAAAGAGAACCTGGTGTAGAGGATGGTGCAGATGGGGACGGATCTGCAGATCAAGATGTTCCTATTGATGCGGTAGCCCTTGAAGGGGTCGAATATACGATTATCAAAACTCACTCATATAACGCATCAACTGATGAGTGGACAGAAGTCACTGGAGCTACACCAATCGTTAAGGTAACTGGAACTGACGGAACAGTTGCTTTCGAAAACTTAGAATTGGGCCGCTACACAGTAGATGAAACAGACGGGCCACCACACGTCAATTTAAATCCGGATAGCTACTCCGTGGATATTCCAATGACAAGTGCGGACGGAACGGATATAAATTATAACGTTCATATTTATCCAAAGAACGAAATCATCCGTGGTGCAGTAAAACTTAAAAAGGTAGATGGCGAGAATGGATTTGTTGGGCTTCCGGGCGCTGAATTCAACCTTTATAAATCAGATGATACCTTATTAGAAGAAAATATTGCAGTTAATTCAAATGGCTATATCTATGTGGATGGTCTGGCTTATGGAGATTACTATTTTACCGAGGTAAAGGCACCTGACGGATATCTTCTTCAAAGTGGGGAGTTCCCATTCTCTATCTCTGCTAGCGGAACAATCAATGATGGCGGAGAATATACAGGTAAAGTTGAAAAAGTTAAAGTGAAAAACTACTACACACCAGATATTGAGAAAGAAGTAGATCAAGAAGATGCGAATCGTGGGGACACGGTAACGTACACGCTGAAAGTTACTTTACCAGGCGACATTCAAGACTACAAGAGCTTTGTTATTACAGATGAACTTGATTCAAGATTAACTTATGTAGACGGAAGCGAAAGTGGTGCAACCGGATTTACATTCAATCAAGCCGGGCAAACGTTAACATGGACAGCGTCTGACTTCACTGCACTAGTTGGCGGTGAGATTGTCATCACATTCGACGCGCTAATTGCTGAAGATGCGGAAGGCGATAGTATTGAAAACACGGGTTCTATCGATTATGAAAATGAATCTGGTACGATTGGCGACAAAGATTCAGAGCCACCAATTATTTCACTGACAGACGGCGGATTCAAAGTACTAAAAGTCGATGCAGCTAGCACAGCTACTACACTAGAGGGTGCAGAATTTAAGCTGACTGATGTAGATGGTGTTACTGTCGATGCAACAGGCACACTTATCACGGTCAATGGTGTATTACACAATGGTTTACTAGAAAACCTTGTAACAGATGCCAACGGTGAAATAAAAATCGATGGGCTAGATGTAGGAACATACCATCTAGTTGAAACAAAAGCACCAACTTATATGGAAAATGGCGTAGAGAAATCCTATCGCATGCTCACACAACCAATTGAAGTTAAAGTGACAGATGAGGATTCATCACAAACAAAAACAGTCATGGTCAAAAACTCCAAATCCGGTTGGGACCTTCCAAAAACGGGTGGAATCGGAACGACATTATTCACAGGAGTCGGTCTTCTGTTGATGGGTGCAGCGATATTCATCATTGCACGCAGAAAAAACTCAGCTATCCAATAAGTGAATTTGAAAGATAAAAGGATAGGGAGCCGGTCTCCCTATCTTTTTAAAATCCAGTTTTATAGTATAGGGGTGTTCTATCATGAAGCGTAACGTCCTATTTTCTATCATATTCTTCGTCGGGCTTGGGATCTTCTTGTATCCAATTATGAGTAATGTGCTTGCGACAAAAGAGCATCATACAATAATTAGCGAGCATGATGAGAAAATCCTGCAAATGAGCGAGACAGACATCAATGATATGAAAGAGAAAGCCAAAGACTATAATGAAAAAGTTGTGAATACAACTGTTCCAATTGAAGATCCTTTTGCTGACGATGCAAAGGAAACAACCATTAAAGGGTATTTTAATGTGTTAAATATAGGTGAATCGATGGGAAGTCTTGAAATTCCTAAAATTGATGTAAAGCTCCCTATTTACCACGGAACAGGTGAAAAAGTATTACAACGCGGAGTTGGGCATCTTTCAAATACGTCGTTACCGATTGGTGGAAAAGGGACACATGCTGTGATGACTGGACATCGTGGACTCCCAAGTGCAAAAATGTTTCGAAACTTGGACGAAATGGAAATCGGCGATTTATTTTACATCAAATCATTAGGGGAAACTTTGGCATACAAAGTAGACCATATTGCAATCGTGTTGCCAAACGAGGTAGAGCTTTTAAATATCGAGGAAGGGAAAGACTTCGTGACACTGATTACCTGCGAACCCTATATGATTAACACCCATCGCATGCTCATCAGGGGCGAACGGATTCCTTACGCAGATGAGGTTGAAGTGGTCAAACAACTAAATGAAGAAAATGATGTAGGGAAGAAGTTTAGGGTGAACCAAATCGGGTTACTGATTTTCGGTCTACTCTTTATTTCCATCATTGGCTATATAATTTATCGAAAAAAAGGAAAGAATGATGTGGAAACGATGAGCGGGGAGTGAGGATGTTGAAACGAAACTGGCTAATTATAGCATTGTTCAGCACCGGCTTACTCATATTTCTCTACCCACATATCGCGCGATACTCTACATCAATCGAACAAGAAGCTATCATTCACACATTTCAGGAAGAAATCATGCAAGTCACAGAAACAGAAGCAAAACAACGAATTGAATCGATTGCCAAATGTAACGATACCATCTTCGAAAATCCCGAAGCCTTTCAAGATCCTTTTAGTTTTCAATCAAGTGTTGAAGGTACTATTGAATGTACGAATCAAGCGATTGATGAAAACATCTTTGGGGTACTCGAAATACCTAAACTTAAAATTAAAGAGCCAATTTATATTGGGGCGACAGTTGGAAATCTTAATATAGGTGTCGCACAAGTGGAAGGCTCTTCACTGCCAATTGGTGGCTTAAATACGCACACTGTGATTGCGGGGCACCGAGGTGGAATCATTAGAGAGCAATTCCAACATCTTGATAAATTAGGGGAAGGAGATGTTTTCCATATTCATGTGTTAAACGAAACGATTTCCTACCGAATTACGGGTCAAGATATTATCTTACCGCATGAAACAGACACCCTTCAAATTCAACCTGAGAAAGATTTGTCGACATTAATCACTTGCCATCCCTATGGAAGTAACACGCACCGACTACTAATTCACGCGGAGCGAATCAACCTAATCGAAGCATCAAGAAAATAAATCAAAACCAGCCAAAAGTTAAAAGGCTGGTTTTTTCTTATGAACAAAATAAGGTTTCAAAAAGTTCAAAAGTAATGGATAATAAAGAGTATAGCTTTTGTGGAGGTGTCTATTTGGTCGATTTATTAATAATCATGTTAGAAAGAGTCGGAACAATTATTGCAGTTGCCTTTATACTGACCAGATTACGCTTCTTTAAAAACTTGGTTCAACACGATAAATTGGATAACAAACAAGAACTTACAGCGATTTTATTTTTTGGATTATTTGGTATTGCGGGAACCTATTTAGGTGTTGCATTCAATACAGATACATTGGATTTTAATAGTATTTCGACAATGTTGACGCAGGATGAAGCACTTGCGAACTCGCGAGTTATCGGGGTTGTCGTTGCGGGTCTTTTAGGGGGATATCGCCTAGGAGTAGGAGCGGGGTTAATCGCGGGAATCCATCGAATGACTTTAGGTGGTTTTACTGGTTTTGCTTGTGGTATTTCAACCATTATTGCTGGAATCATAGCCAGTGCTTTTTATCGTAAAGGGAAAAATGTGAAACCGATTGTCGCATTTGGAATTGGTGCACTCGCTGAAGCGATGCAAATGAGTCTTATTCTTCTTTTTTCAAAACCATTCGAAAAAGCATTCGCACTGGTTGAAGTGATTGGCGTACCGATGATCTTAGCGAATGGTATTGGGGCGGCACTATTTCTGTTAATTGTCCACAATGTCATTAGTGATCAAGAAAAAGTAACTGCGCTTCAAGCACAAAAAACATTACGGATTGCCAACCAAACACTTGGTCATCTGCGAAAAGGCATGAATCATGCAACGGCATCAGCAGTCTGTAATATTCTATTCCATGAACTTAAACCAAGTGCTGTTGCACTAACAGACAACTCTCATATTGTTGCGCATGTCGGACTTGCGGATGATCACCATAAAGAAAACAGCCCAATTCAAACAGCTGAAACAAGAGAGGTGATTCAGAGCGGTCAGTTAAGCGTAGTTCATAAAGGAACAATTCATTGTGAAAGTGAAACATGTCCTTTAGGGGCAGCGGTCATCGCGCCGCTCATAAGTCGTGGTGTAACGATTGGAACGTTGAAATTATATTATCCATCTGAAAAGGCAATTACGGATATCAATATAGAGCTAATCTCAGGACTCAGTTCATTATTAAGCAATCAACTCGAACTTGCTGAAACAGATCATGCTTATCAATTGGCAAAAGAAGCTGAAATCAATGCCTTACAAGCGCAAATAAGTCCACATTTTCTATTTAATTCAATGAACATCATCGTGTCTTTAATTCGCACGGATCCTGACCAAGCTAGAAAGTTATTGACGTCATTGTCTTATTTCTTACGCCAAAATGTTACAGGCACAACCGTTTCTGAAGTCTCCTTGGAACAGGAGTTATCACATGTGACATCCTATTTGGAAATTATAGAAGCAAGATTTGTGGATAAATTGTCAATACAGTACAAAGTTGATCATAATCTATCCACTCAAATGATCCCGCCATTTACATTACAACCAATTGTAGAAAACGCTATCCACCACGGCATTAAAGACATGGAAAAAGGGAGTGTCATCATCGTGACGGTGCGAGAGCTGCCTCGTGAAATTGAAATTAAAGTAGAAGATAACGGGCAAGGAATTCATCCTGAGCGAATTCGTATTTTGGGTACTGAACAATTGGAATCTGAAACTGGGACTGGCGTCGGCTTATTCAATGTCAATCGGCGCTTAATCATGACGTTTGGGGAACAAGCCGGTTTGAAAATTGAAAGTGAAATTGGAAAAGGGACTACGATATCATTTCGAATCCCAAAATTGGAGGTGAATCCTTGATGCCGACAATCAGAACATTAATCGTCGATGATGAAAGGTATGCACGTGAAGAGTTAACTTATTTAGTTAGTAAATTTCCGAGCATTCACGTAGTAGGAGAGGCGGAAAATGGCGAATCTGCTATTTTACAAGCACTTAAGCTCAAACCAGACGTCGTATTTTTGGATGTTGAAATGCCGAAAATGAATGGAATGGAAGTGGCAAAATCATTAATGAGCATGAAAGAAGTGCCGCTTATCGTTTTTGCAACAGCTTATCCACAGTTTGCTGCAGAAGCTTTTCGGTTTAATGCCATTGACTATTTACTCAAACCCTATGATGTTGAGCAGTTAAGACAAACAATCAATAGAATTGAAAAAGAATTGTCTCTGCCATCAACAAAAGAGGAGCCTAGTACAATTGGGAAATTGGCTGTGGAAACAGATGGGGAGATTAATTATGTGTTAATCAGAGATATTATCTATATATACCGTGAAGATAATGTAACGAAAATTGTGACGGGGTCACGTCAATTCGATGTGAAATTTTCATTAAAAGAATTAGAAGACCGTTTAGTCCCTTTCTCTTTCTTTAGAATCCATAAAGGTTTTATTGTGAATTTAACTTATGTGAATCGATTAACGCCGTGGTTTAATGGGGCATTTCAACTTGAAATTGAAGGGCGAGAAGAGAAATTATCTGTTAGCCGTAATTACGTCAAAGAATTACGCCATCGTCTTGAGTTATAAGAAAGCGCGTTAATCCTTCATATCCACATGTTAACGTTCATTTTCGACATGTTGTAACAATTTTCATTTATAAATGAACACTTCCTATAGACTTAAGATAGCGATGGAAGTCGTGGAAAACACTTCTGAAAAGTAGAGTGTAAGCGTATTCAGAAAAAGGGGAATGGGAGCGTGTTTGACAAATGATTACTTTTTTAGTGTCGATCGTTATATTAATAGTGGCTTATTTTGTTTATGGTAAATTTGTCGAAAGAGTTTTCGATCCAATTGAATCGAGAAAGACGCCAGCTTATGCAAATGCCGATGGTGTAGACTACGTACCGATGAACAAGCATAAAAACGCATTGATTCAGTTATTGAATATAGCGGGAACAGGTCCGATTTTCGGTCCGATCATGGGGGCATTATTCGGTCCAGTTGCATTTTTATGGATTGTATTAGGGGCGATTTTTGCAGGAGCAACGCATGATTATTTAACAGGTATGATTTCAATTCGAAATCGTGGGGCGCATATACCTGAACTAGCCGGGAAATTCCTTGGTGCATTTTCTAGACATATTGTAAATATTTTCGCGTTATTATTACTTCTATTAGTAGGAACTGTATTTGTTACGACGCCAGCTTCACTATTAGCTATACTAGTTGATGGTAAAATTGCGCTGTGGATTATTATTGTCATTATTTTCATTTACTATTTCTTATCTACTATTTTACCGATTGATAAAATCATTGGTAGACTCTATCCGTATTTCGGAGCTGTTCTATTAATTGGTACTGTAGGTGTTGGTGGTGCGTTACTACTTTCGGATTATACAATTCCAGAGTTGACACTCCAAAATATGCATCCTGATAATTTACCGATTTTCCCGATTTTATTCTTCACAATTACTTGTGGTGCATTATCGGGTTTCCATGCAACACAATCACCGATTATTTCTAGAACGGTTGAAAAAGAATCGCAAGGTCGTTATGTATTTTACGGAATGATGATCGCTGAAGCAGTCATCGCTATGATCTGGGCAGCAGCTGCAATGAGTATGCTTGATGGACAAACATTAAGTGAATTCATTGCAACAGGTACACCTTCTGCGGTGGTAAATGAAGTTTCCATGACATTACTTGGAGCTGTTGGTGGAACGATTGCGGTATTAGGTGCGGTTGTCCTCCCAATTACATCTGGAGATACAGCATTCCGTGCGGCACGTTCAATCATTGCTGACTATTTAAAAATCGATCAAGGAAAAATGGTCAAACGTTTAGCGATTGCGATTCCATTATTTGTAGTCTCAGCATTGTTGACACAAATTGACTTCAATATTTTGTGGAGATACTTCTCTTGGGCGAACCAGGCCACGGCTGCAATCGCATTATGGATTGCGACAATGTATCTATTCATTAAAGGGAAAAACTACATTATTTCGCTTATACCAGCGCTGTTTATAACCTATATGGTTTTTGTCTATATATTAAATCAAAAAATTGGTTTGAATTTAGACTTGAATGTGTCCTATATTGTAGGGATTGTTCTAACAGTGATACTTGCGGTAATGTTCTTTATTAAAGCAGTGAATAATAAACGAAACAAAATTGAAACAGATATTCCGGTAGATTAAGATCAAAGAAATTGTTGTATGTCTATCTGAAAGTTTGGTAAACTTATTAGCAATAGATGGAAAATAAAGAATGCTACTCTACTTTTAACTAAGTAGAGTAGCATCTTTTTTGATTGCAGAAAATAGGTTAGTAAGATGGAGGAGGCGGGAAATGTCCGAAAATCAACAGGAAATTATGAAGAGGCTCGAGTATTTAGAAGAAGAAATGAAGCTGTTGAAAGCACAACAGGCACAGTTACTGGGGAAAAGTACACAAGTCGTCGAGGAAACTAAAACTTTTAGGCCACTAGAAAATCCTGTACAACAGGAAAAGGTGGCACTCGTAGCGAAACCTGTTAAAAAAGAATTTGATTTTGAGAAAGCGTTAAGTCAATGGCTTCCACGCGTATTCATGTTCATTTTACTGTTAGGCGTTCTTTGGGGGTTGAAAGTTGGAATGGACAACGGCTTCATTACAAATCCAGTCCGAATCGTTATGGGCTATGCGGGAACCGGTCTACTTTATTACTTTGGAATGAAATACTACGGGAAAAAGAACAAAGTGTTTGGCTTAACATTACTCGGCGGCTTTATCGCACTTGGAATTCTCACAACATTTGCAGCACATCATCTATATGGTTATTTTAGTTTTATAGTAGCATTTGTCATCGGCGTCGCTTATATTGCAGCGGGCTTATGGTTATCCGAGAAAACAAAATCAGAAACGCTAACCATTTTTTCGGCAATCGCAGGTTTTTTACTTCCATTCTTACTTGAAGGGGAGAGCGCGACGTCCATTCAATTTTGCGCATATATCCTAATTTTGTTCCTGTCCTTGTTTTATGTGACACTTAGACAAAAACACAAATACACTTTTTACATTTCATTTTTATTGTTCCATTTAACGCTGTTGACTTACGGTGTATTAAGCGGAGATGTCGGGGATGAACCAATCATTGTCGGCACTGTGATCATTCAACATATACTGCTACTAGCATTTTATTTGAAAGGGAAAATTGAGCGTCATGTGTTTACGGAAGCATTGATTTATTCGAATTTCGCATTAGCACTAGGTTGGATTAAAGTGCTGGCGCATAATCAAGAAATCCTCGTATACGGTCTTTTTGCAGCACTTTATGTCGCACTTTCTGTATTTTCATTCGTGAAAAAAGATAATTTACTGCAAGGTGTATTTTCCGCAGTGGCGATACTTGCGGTAAGTGCATTTGTTTTATCGTTTAATATGGAAAATGGCGAAACGAAAATTATTTTGTTGCTCATCAACGGAGCAGTGGGTTTATGGGTGGGCTTTCGTTATAAAACAAAAAGAACAATTGCTACGAGTTCGTTTATTTACATCGTGGCAGGCATGGCGGTTCTCGTAACAGAGATTTACGAATTTATGTCGTTGGAGAATTTGGCTTGGGTCGTGTTAATGCTGACACTGGCATTCATCTATTACACCGCTTATCAATTTCTTCCTACGAATTTAAAAGTGGATGTAAAGAGAATCGATCAAAGTTTAATTGTCGGACAGATTATTTTACTCTTTTATCTCATTAAACTAACGTCGATTACATTATCGAACTTTAAAATTGGTTTTGCGACAAGCGAGCATCTTCATTTACTTGTCATGATTATTGCAATTGGCGCGATGACACAGCTTTCTAAATGGGCAAGAGGGAAATATTTAGCCTACTCTGCGATAGTTCTTTATCTGTTTTTAGGGCTAATCACAATGGGCTTACGATTAGCGACTTATATTGAATATGAAAATTACTTACTAAATCTATCCGTAGAAATAATTTATCTCATTGGGCTCACCATCCTATTTATAGCAATCATGAAAGATAAGTTCATGATTAAACGAGCAGATTTTAAAGTTAAGCTTCCGATCCTAGCAATTATTATGCAAGCCGTTTACTTCATCTTTTTGAATAAATGGTTCCTAACATTTGTGCAGACGTACGAGTGGGATAGAGAATATATCCTCCTCGCGCACACATTCCTGTTATTCGCGTTTGCTTTTGCGTCAATTAGTATTGGCAGAAAACTTGGTTGGAAATACGTTAAATTCATCGGGGCAGGGTTAATCGTACTCTGTGTGTTGAAGTTGTTCATCATTGACCTGGGTGCTGTTTCGATACTCATACGGGCAATTCTATTCACAATTGTTGGGGTTGTCGGTTTGCTTTATTCGAAGACTTTTTTTAAAGAATAATTTTATCTTGGAAGGCATCTACTTACTAGTGGATGCCTTCTGTTATAAGATTCATTAGAACGAATGTGAAACTTCGATGGAAGTGAGAACGTATATAGGGATAAGAGAAAATTGAAGGAGGATTGTCTTATGAAAACATTTCCGAAAGGGATTCAGTTTTGTTATGAATGGCGATCCTATCAGAATCGAGTTTTAAACGAACTTGACACATATATGAAAGGGAAAAATCTTCACCTAGTTGCACCACCAGGATCTGGGAAGACGGTGCTTGGCCTTGAAGTGATGTTGCGGGTGAATAAAGCAACGTTAATCGTAGCACCGACACTAGCGATTAAACAACAATGGAAAGATCGATTTATAGCGTTATTCCTTTTGAATGAGAAGCCGGATTGGATTTCTATGGATATTAAGAATCCTAAGTTTATTACCATTACAACTTATCAATCCTTACATAGTATCTATAAAGATAATGATTTTCTTGACGAAGATGAAGATGAGCAAGTCGATGATGTTGAGCTGCAAGAAGAAGGGCCAATCGCCATAAGTGAAAGTGCGCTAATCCAACAGAAAATAAAAGCACTCGGTTTTGGCACGCTTATTTTAGATGAAGCCCATCATTTACGAACTGCTTGGTGGCATTCGATGATGCAAGTCCGCAACGAACTCCGAAACAGCTACGTAGTGTCGTTAACTGCCACACCGCCATTCGACGTTTCTGCTATGGAATGGCAGCGCTACATAGAATTATGCGGAACCATCGATATAGAAATTAGCGTCCCTGAATTAGTCAAAGCGAAAGAACTATGTCCGCACCAAGATTATGTTCATTTTTCAGCGCCTGAAGATGAGGAACTGAAAATGATTCTTCACTTTAGAGAGGAAGTACATGCATTTATCGAATCCTTTATTCATGACGAACGAAGTACGAATTTGCTGGAAAATCATCCGTGGATGATGGATCCTATGGAATATGTCGGTGAAATTTTAGAGCAACCAGCTTACTTTTCAAGCTTATTAATCTTCTTAAATCATGTTGGCAGCGACAGGCATTTGGAAGCCTTGCCCGTCGTCGGTGTGTCTGAAAAGGATATGCCGGCATTTTCAATCGAATGGTTGGAAGAGCTTTTAAATGGCATGTTATTCTCAGATCAACATATGACAAAGGATCCGGAATTCCGAAAAAATATTAAAAGTAAGCTAACACGAATGGGCGCAATCGAGCGGAAAAAGGTACGTTTACAATCTACCAGTGAAATGAATCGAAAATTGACGCAAAGTGTTTCGAAATTGAAAAGCATACGAGAAATTGTGAAATTCGAAAAGACATTACTGAAAGAGAAACTACGCATGGTCATTCTGACAGATTATATTCGATTGGCTGATCTCCCAAATCGCAAGGGAGATGAGTTGCCACTTACGCGTATCGGAGTCGTCCCTATTTTCGAAGTCATCCGGAGAAGTATGGGAGCGCAAGTTAAGGTTGCTGTATTAACTGGTTCACTCGTTATTATTCCAAAACATGCACAAAAACTTGTCGAAGAAATCGCAGTCCGCGAAGATTGTCAGTTAGTGTGGAAAGAACTTGCGCATGATCCTACTTTCATTCGCACGGAGTTGACTGCCGGAAATCGACAAAAAGTCGTTTCAATTTTGACTGAAGTGTTTACAAAAGGTGAAATCGACGTACTGATTGGCACTGCGGCACTGCTCGGCGAAGGGTGGGATGCTCCGTCTGTCAATTCGCTCATTATGGCGTCTTATGTCGGCTCATTTATGCAGTCCAATCAAATGCGCGGACGAGCGATTCGGGTGGACCGCAATAATCCGGAAAAAACATCATCAATCTGGCATCTAGTTTGTGTAAATCGTGATATAGAGGATATGGGCTATGATTACGATTTACTTGAAAGACGTTTTCGTTCACTTGTCGGGGTAGGCGTTGAAAAAGACGTCATTGAAACAGGAATCACTCGCTTAAGGTTGGATCAGCCTATTTTCACACCTGAAAAAATTGGGATCATGAATGAAAAAACATTTACGAGGTCTTCCAAGCGCGACGGATTGTTTGTGAGATGGGCACGAGCGATTTCTAATGGAAGGGAAATGACAGAAGAAATTGTGGCGGATAGAAAATCATGGCCACGACCATTTTTCTTGCAACACTCTTTAAGGGGATTATTATGGTTGGCTGGGTTTACGATAATGGGCGGAATTGTCGATGCCGCTAAGATTCTATGGCGGTTCGATGGCGTAACAATCGGTATCGGTGTGTTTTACGGAATGATTCTTGGTATTCTGTTTGGATTGCCTTCAGTGTTCCGGGTAGGTAAACTCTATTTTAGGCATCCTTCGGTTGAATCGAGCATGAAAGAAATCGGAGAGGCGCTCTATGTTTCGTTGCATCATGCAAAACTAGTTCGCACGCCATATCGAAAAGACATGATTCATGTCACAAACGATGGATTTGGCGAATATACCTGTTGGTTAGTGGACGGAACAACGCATGATAAAAATGTCTTTATGAAGGCATTAAAAGAATTTATTGATCCAATCGAAAATCCTAGATACCTACTCGTTCGACAAGCGGGTAAAGTGATTAAACGAAAAGACGTTCATGCAGTCCCACAAGAATTAGGTCGAAAAAAAGAGCATGCTGAGTTTTTGCAAACAGAGTGGAAAAAACGTGTTGGTAAAGCAGAACTGATTTACACACGGACATTTGATGGAAGAAAAGAGCTTCTGTCTGCAAGATTGACAGCTTTGTCAGGGGCTTTTGTTGAGAAGGCGGATCGGATTAGTGGTTGGCGATAAGTAATTGTGTAAGAAGTACAGATGAATTGTCTCTGTGCTTCTTTTATATATATATTGTGTAATATATATATTTCCTAATGTCGGGTATAATTGACATTAAAGTTCACACTTACTATGATGTAATTAATAGGAGGAATTGCGATGAAGAAAAATCTACGATTAAAGGCGGCACGCGGAGCAAAAGATTTATCGCAAGCTAAATTGGCTGATCTTGTTGGGGTTACACGTCAGACAATGAATGCAATCGAAAATGGAGATTATAACCCTTCATTGAATCTTTGTATCGCAATTTGCAAAGCACTCAATTTAACATTGAATGATTTATTTTGGGAGGAATGAAAAATGAAAAACACACGATATGATGAGTTTCAAATTGCAAATAGGCATCGAATTGCGTTTCAATCATTCATAATGGTTTTGATATTGATAGGTATTAACGGCTATGTTAAAGCGGGTTATGGTGTATGGGCCTCCCCTTTTCTGGAGTCATTTATATTGATTTGGATTCCTGGTATGTACTTTGCAGTGATGTCGATTGCTAAAAATGCCTATTTTAGTAAGAATGATTACCCGATTTTCATTGCAGTATTATTGGGATTGGCTGCAACAATGGGGATTTTTTCGACCGTTCCATTTATTTTCAATGAGGATTTTTCTTTGAGTGAAAATGGTCAGGTAAGTGATCGGATTATGGGTTTGCTAATAGCGATTATTTCTGGGGGAATGGGCGTAGCGTTGATCGGTCGAAGAGTTATTAATAAGCGAGTTGAAGAAGTTGAGTGAAGAATAATTTTTTCTTTGGGGACATTTAGGGCTGTTTGTCGGTACTCTCAAGATTAGTGCATAGGAAAATATAAACTTTTGATTTCCTCGACAATGAAGTTTGGCGCTACTTCTTATAGTAAAATATAAACCTCATTTTAGATATTATAAAATCATTCGTCAAACGAAACAAATGAGAATTTGAAACTTTCTCACCTATTAATACGTATAATGGTTATAATAGAAAGAAATTACCGAAAAATAATTTAAAATTATTTGGAGGAAAATAGGTCTCAGGTCGTAGATATTCCCCAACCAAAGCCGGTTTATTTCTGGGGCAGGACAGGGCATAATTAATCTAGACACTAAGCAATAGGGGGCACTACTGCTTCTTGCGAAGGGAAAGTAGGGAGGATTGCCATGGGGAAAAAGACAATATACATCGTGCTAACGGATACAGGGACTTTATTATCTAAAGCAATAGGAATGTATACGCGAAAAGATCTTAATCATGCGTCGATCGCTTTTGACGACAAGTTGACTGAGGTGTATAGTTTCGGTCGCAAACAACGCCACAATCCATTTATAGGTGGTTTTGTGAAAGAGAATGTAACAGAAGGAATTTTTGAACATGCCGATTGTGCGATATATAGTTATGAAGTAACAGCCGAGGAATATTTAAAGATGCGTGTGAAAATCGGTCAAATTGAACAGATGAAGGAATTTTATAAGTATAATTTTATAGGTCTATTCGCAGTTGCGGTTAACAGAGAATTGCCGCGGAAACATGCATTCTTTTGTTCCCAATTTGTCGCTACAATTGTAAATGAGAGCGGCATACAAATGTTTGCCGTACCACCAAATTTAGTACAGCCTCATCATTTTTCACAATTAAAATGTTTGAAACGTGTTTATGAAGGAAACTTGCAATCATATATAAATAAAGTTAGAGACATCGAAGATAAGCCGATTATTGCTCATCGCATGGGCATGTGGCGACACTTAGCTGTCCGTATATTATCATAATAATAAAAGCTTCTTTCCAGGAAGCTTTTTCATTTTCGCAATTTTAACGAAAACATGCGATAATGGGAAAAACGATTGAATGGATGAAAACATGACAAAAACAATTAATTTACAACTAAACGCAAAAAGTATTTCTGACATAAAAAAAGGCTACCCATTAATTCTCAAAGAGGCCGTTTTGAATCCAGACGCACTTAAGGATGAAGGAAGCGTTATCCGACTGGTAGACCGCAACTTTCGATTTGTTGCAAAGGGCTATTACGGCGAGCAGAATAAAGGGATTGGCTGGGTGCTTACAAAAAATGAAAACGAAGAAATTAACTTCGAATTCTTTGAAGTAAAGATTAGAAGAGCCTTTGAACGCCGTGAGTCTTTCTTTGAAGATCCAATCACAACGGCTTTTCGGGTATTCAACGGCGAAGGCGATGGAATTGGCGGCTTAACGATTGATTATTTCGATGGTTTTTTCATGGTGAGTTGGTACAGTGCTGGAATTTACTCGCTTAAACACCATGTCTACGGAGTTCTTGAAAAAATCGTTGACTACAAAGGAATTTACGAGAAGAAGCGTTTTGACACAAAAGGTCAATACATCGAACAAGATGATTTTGTAAGAGGCGAACAAGGAGATTTCCCAATCATCGTCAAAGAAAATGGTATGAACTTCGCCGTGGACTTAAATGACGGTGCAATGACAGGCGTCTTCCTCGATCAACGTGATGTTCGCAAAGCAATTCGCGAAAACTATTCTGATGGAAAAAATGTTTTAAACACATTTTCTTATACTGGTGCCTTTTCAGTTGCTGCTCTACATGGCGGTGCTTTAAAAACAACAAATATTGACTTGGCCAGCCGGAGCGAAGCGAAAACAATTGAACAGTTAAGTGTGAATGGATTTGATTATGATCAACAAGAAATTCGTGTCATGGACGTGTTCGATTACTTCCGTTATGCGAAACGCCATGAATTGAAATTCGATTTGGTTATCCTTGATCCGCCGAGCTTTGCACGCTCGAAAAAATACACATTTAGTACGGCTAAAAATTATCCTGAACTATTGATGGATGCTATCGCAATTACAGAGAAAAATGGAATTATCGTCGCATCTACGAACAACGCGAGCTTCGGTATGAAGCGATTCAAAACGTTTATTGAAAAAGCCTTTACCGATTCTGGCTCAAAATATAAAATTCTCGAAGAGTCTTCATTACCAAAAGATTTCCGCACGAATCGAGATTACCCAGAGTTCAACTACTTAAAAGTCGTTATTCTACAGAAAACGAAATAATTTAAATGTCGCACTGGGAATTATCCCGGTGTGACTTTTTTTACATATAGATATAAGGTTCGGAGGGGAAACAGTGACGGAGGCTATATTACACGGTATTATCCTTGCATTTGGACTTATTATTCCGTTAGGTGTACAAAATGTTTTCGTTTTCAATCAAGGCGTACTTCAACCAAAGTTTTCTAAGGCACTACCCGTCGTTATAACTGCCGGAATTTGTGACACAATCCTCATTGTCGCCGCGGTTTCGGGTGTGTCACTACTTGTTCTGACGTTTGCTTGGCTCGAAAATATTATATTCAGCATCGGAATCGTTTTCCTTCTTTATATGGGATTTGTTTTATGGAGGACGACTATTTCGACAACTGAAATTGTAGAGAAGACGTTTTCAATGAAAAGGCAAATTATCTTCGCGGTGTCTGTTTCTCTCTTAAATCCTCACGCAATTCTGGATACAATCGGTGTCATCGGTACGAATTCATTAAGCTACTCAGGTGATATTCGAGTCGCATTCGCACTTGCGACTATTATTGTATCGTGGCTATGGTTTTTAGGACTTGCCTTAGCTGGACGCTATTTTGGTAAGTTGGATCGAACTGGAAACCTGATGGCATTATTAAATAAAGTATCAGCCCTAGTCGTCTGGGCAGTGGCGATTTTTATGGCGATTCGACTGATGGAGAACATTGGTTAGTCACAAAGGAGATCCGCACTGGGGAGTATAACTAGTGCGGATTTTTCCATTCCTATTAAAGCCCATCGAGTTCTTCATTCAATTTCTGCGCCTGTTTTCTGAAATGCAGGTAGAAGGCAGTCCAAAATACTGAATAGAAAGCAATGAATATTGCTAACATAACTAGTAAGCTTTTCATGGTAAATGGAATCCAACCAATTCCAAATGCAAGTATGAAATAAGCAACAACAACTGTCACAAAATGCAATGCAGTTTGTTGAGAGAGTCGTAATTTAGTATTCTCAAAGTAAAGTGGACTCACTGTGAAAAACCAACCGCAAAATATAGATCCTAGTGAGTTTTTCATGAAAATTTGTCCATCAAGCATTTCTTGATTGCCAAAATAGACGACGGAATTTGTCACGACAACAGCAAGAAATGCGCCAAAGAAAATCCCAACCATGCTTCTAAATAAAAAGGTCTTCACACGTTTTTCCTCCTATTTACTTTTAGTGCTTCTTTTATGGTATTTACGTATGTTCGCGACACATATTCTTTCGCGCCGGATTTAAAATATACGCAAAGTGTGCCGTTAAACGATGCTTCGAAGCGGCTCAATTCATGAAGATTTGCGATAACCGACTTCGATAGCCGAATGAATTTCGCTGCAGGAAGAATTTCCTCTAGTTCATACAACTTCTCCCTTAATTTAAATGACCCATCAGACGTTACGGCGACAACGCCATCTTTTTCTGTGTGAAAATAATGGATGTCGCCTGGCTTCATAATATGTTGCATTTCCCCATCTTTTCCGACTAGGAACTCTGTTTCTCTACCTTTTATAAAATCAAGAATTTCCTGTACAGAATTATCCAATTCAGGCGTTTCAATCGTCACTTTAGTTTCTATATAATCACTATCAATCATTAAAGATACTTTCATTTCAGACACCTCTCTTGACATTAGTGTATCTGTTTAGATGACAATTGTCTTTAGGAAATCCGTCTTTTATTTGAGAATTGAATGATGATTAGTGCAACGATTACTAGACTAGCAATGTAACCGATGGAAATGAGCGTTCCGTTATTGAATGTTAACTGTTCATTCCAAATTGAGATGAATAAATTATTCATGTGGTAGAGCGGATTAATTTCAGCAATTACTTGAACAAACTTTGGCATCATGCTGATTGGCATTGCGAATCCTCCTGTAAAGATAACAATTTGAAAAATGACGATTGAAAACACAAGTGCGGCATTCATACTTTTAAATAAAGAATAGATAGCCGAGGAAATGATAAGTAATACGGCATTCAGTATGATGAAAAACCCGTAAGCGCCAAGAATTCGTACTGGCTCGAATACTAAATTGTAAACGAGCATACCAATGATGAAGACTAGGAAAAAACCGATACTTGTAATGATAATTGATTTCAAAATCGCTGAAAGTAGCAACATTTTTTGCGGTACAGGTGAAAGACTGATGCGCCTTTCGACGCCGGTTGTACGGTTCATCACTTGGTCGAATCCGAAAGCAAAAAAGATGACGCCGAATGTGATTAGTAAGATGAATGAAGGTGTATACGTTTCTGCATAACTAAGATTACCCACGTAAGTCTGATCTCCGAATAATTGCCCCATGAAAAGATAGGTTGCGGGCGGGATGATAATCGTGAAAATCATGTAAAACAATTCTCTGGAAAACATAAGTAAGTCATACTTTAACTGTATCGCTAACATTTAAATTCCCCCTCAGATAGTTACTTTCGTAAGATAAAATTCATTGATGGATTTATATCCAAGTCCTAAAATACCTTCCGTCGTATCAAACACTTCATTGATACCATTATTGATAAGCATTACCTTGTCGCAGTACAATTCGATTTCATCCATATTATGGGTCGTCAGAATGACAGTCCCACCAGTTCTCTTGTTGTAATCGGTAATGTAGGACCAGAGAATATTGCGCATATGCGGATCCAATCCAGTTGTCGGCTCATCTAAAATCAGCAGCTTTGGTTGTGATAAAAATGCGATGGCCAAACTGACAATTTGCTTCCAACCACCAGACAACTTATCGAAATACTTTTTACGGTGGGGTTCCAATTTGAAATCGGTGATGATTTTTTCAATATCAATTGGCGATTTGTAATAAGCTTTGAATAATTTTAGTAGTTCTCCGACTTTTAACGTTTTGTAAAACTGGGTCGGTTGTAGGACAACGGAGATTTGTTTCCGCATGCGTTCAAGTTTATTTGTTGAAAGTGATTTAAGGTCTTCATTAAATACGGTAACGTTCCCAGTGTCATAGTTTCTAACGGTCATAAGAATTTCTAGAAATGTTGACTTGCCTGCCCCGTTTTTTCCGATAACGCCGATGACTTCTCCCGCGCTTGCTTGAAAATCCAATCCTTTTAACACTTCATTTTTTCCATATGTTTTTTGCAGGTTACTAACACTTACGATTGTCATTGTAACGCCTCCAATTGAATGTTCTTTGTAACCAAAGTATATGGGTTATTTTGCTCGCAGTCGTCGCTATTTCGGTGACTGGCTTAATTCGGGAGCCAACTGGCAGTTATTAATAGGTGAAATGCATTTGGGTTCGAGTAGAAAAGGGAAAGTGAGCTGCGGTGACGAATAACTATATAAATGATGGAGGGATTCCAATGATAA
Source organism: Sporosarcina sp. Y1009 (assembly GCF_057669865.1). Taxonomy (NCBI): domain Bacteria; kingdom Bacillati; phylum Bacillota; class Bacilli; order Caryophanales; family Caryophanaceae; genus Sporosarcina; species Sporosarcina sp. Y1009. The sequence goes on from NZ_JBYHFO010000024.1 coordinate 29,075, forward strand.
TTATGATTAACGGCGCATTTGGTGTAGGAAAGACAACTATTGCCAATAAATTACTAGAGAATCTGGATAATTTCATGTTGTTTGATCCCGAGGAAGTTGGGTTCATGTTACGACATGTGATTCCGGATGAAATCAAAAAACATAATGAGCGATCGGACAATTTTCAGGACCTTGAAATGTGGAGAAGTCTAACGGTTACTGTGGCAGAACAGCTTCAAAGAACATATCGGAAGAATTTAATTGTTCCAATGACAATTTATAATAAGGATTACTTTGAGTACATTTTGGGCGGATTCAAAACGATAGATGAACAAACTTTTCATTTCTGTTTAACTGCCAAAAAAGAGACAATTCATCAAAGGCTATTAGAACGAGGGGAACAGGAAGGAAATTGGTGCTTTCAACAAACGGAGAAGTGTTTGGAGGGGTTTAAAGATATATGTTTTGAAAAGTTTATTGTTACGGATGAATTGAGCGTGGATGAAATTCTAGAAGTCATTCGTAAGGATATTGGGTTAATTGCTAAAGGAGTCTGAGACGATGGTTAAGTTTTTTATCGAGAATAAAGATTTGCGGGTTCGTGCACTGGCGGAAAGTGATAAAACCCTATTGGCAGAGTGGCTTTCAAATCCCAAAGTTCTCCAGTACTACGAAGGGCGCGATAACCCATTTGATGTGGAGAAAGTCGAGCAGGAATTTTTTGGTGATGAAGATGGTATTACACAGTGCTTAATTGAATTTGAAGAAATACCCATTGGTTATGTTCAGTTTTATGAAATTGATGATGAAGAAAGAAAACTGTACGGCTATACAGATTCAAAAGATATCATATATGGGATGGATCAGTTTATCGGTGAAGTTTCTTATTGAAATAAAGGAATCGGTACGATGCTTGTGAGTACCGTAGTGGATTATTTAATTCGCGAAAAAAGGGCTGACAGGATTGTGATGGACCCGAGAACGCAGAATGAACGCGCCATTTATTGTTATGAAAAATGTGGTTTTACAAAAGTGGAATTGCTTCCGAAAAGAGAACTTCATGAGGGAGCGTATCACGATTGTTGGTTGATGGAATATAGAAAAACGGGTGAAAATTTGTTGAGGAATCGAGGGGCCTCTATCATCATCGAAAACGACAAAGTGGCATTGATTCAAAGAGTGCGAGATGGAAAGACGTATTATGTTTTCCCAGGCGGTGGAATTGAAAGTGGAGAAACGGCGGAACAAGCTGCAATCAGGGAAACCTTCGAAGAACTAGGTGTCGTCATAAAAGTGAAAAGAAAGCTAGGTACTGTAATGTTTAATGGACTACAGTTTTATTTTTTAGCTGAAATCATTGGCGGAAATTTTGGAGGTGGGCAAGGCGAAGAATTTACACATGCATCTAGAAATCGGGGAACCTATAAGCCTTTGTGGATGGAGTTGAATAAACTTGAAACAGTAGATGTTCGTCCAGTAGAGATTGTAGAAGAACTATATAAATTGATAGAAGGGGGAGGAGTTGATGAGGAAAACGAAGATCCTTCCTTGGACGACTGAATGGGAAAAGTTGTATCGCAGGGAAGAAGAAGTTCTGAAAAAGATATTTACAGATGAAGTAATTGATATTTTTCACATCGGAAGTACTTCGATTCCGCCGGTCGGCTATGCGAAACCAATCATCGATATTTTAATGGTTGTAAAAAATATTGAAATTGTGGATTTATATAACGACCAGATGAATTCTATGGGGTATGAATCAAAAGGCGAATTCGGAATCCCGGGAAGAAGGTATTTTCCAAAGGGGAAAGACAATAGAACCCATCATGTACATATATTTCAAACAGGTAACGAAGCAATACAAACCCATTTGGATTTCAAAAAATATTTGCTAGCACATCCACAAGAGGCCACAAAGTATGGGGGCTTAAAAAAGGAATTAGCCAAACAGTTTCCTCATAACACCCATCAATATCAGGATGGAAAAGAACAATTTGTAAATGAACTTGTGGAAAAAGCGAATGCATGGCGTTCAAATAGCAGCGTACATATGACAACTACTCACGTAGATTGGGGTGGCCATAAGCTAAAACTTACGTGGAAGCCAGGCCTGCTACCGAAAACGGAACTCATCACAAGTGTTCATGGTTTCTGTTATGGAGATGGAAAGTTAATGATAGTTGATTTGAATGACCGAGGATGGGATTTTCCAGGCGGCCATATTGAAGTTGGTGAAACAGCTGAAGAATGTTTTAGACGTGAGGCGATGGAAGAGGGGTATGTCGAAGGCGACTGCCGGCTTTTAGGATCGATTGAAATTGATCACGGTGAAAATCCATTGTGGAATGAACAAAGTCCTTATCCCAAAATAGGCTATCAAGTATTTTATAGGATGAACATCACCCACTTACATCCTTTTGACGCAGAATTTGAATCAAGTAGACGAACTTTCATTCAACCTGATGAAGTTTCCAAGTACCACGCTGGTTGGAATGAGATGTATGAAATAATTATTAACGATGCTAAACGATAGGAGAAATGATTAATAAGTAGGTGATAGTTATGCCAATAAAATTAGAAAAAGCTGTAGAGTCCGACGTGAAATTTATTTTTGCCATGCAAGTTAAAGCCTTTACGCCCTCACTTGAAAGGTATCAGGATTTTGACACGAGTCCCGCAACTGAAACGATTGAAAGAACGAGGACGAGAATAACCAATCCAAGTGGCGGATTTTACAAAATAATGCTGGATAATCAACTGGTTGGTGCTATATGTATATTTTGGAAAGAAAAATCACAATTTTGGATTAGTCCTATGTTTATTTTGCCTGAGTACCAAGGACATGGAATCGCACAGAAGTCGATCGTAAAACTAGAAAAAACATTTCCACATGCTACAACATGGGAATTGTCCACGATACTTGAGGAAAAAGGAAATTGTTATTTATATGAAAAAATGGGATTTACTAAAACGGGCGTAACTAAGAAGTTAAATTCTAGCGCGACGCTAGTTTATTATAAAAAGATTTGCAGCGTTTATTCAGCTTAGGTTTCAAAATAGTATTGGTGATGCTTTTAATCTTTAATAAAAAAAGGAGATGGAAAAACATGCAAGCATTATTAGTCATTGATGTACAAAATGGAATCGTGAACTTTGCGGATTTTCAAGAAGAACTATCCTTAATAGAAAATGTCATTCAAGATTTCAAAAGTGATGAAAGACCAGTAATTTTTGTGCGGCATTTGGATGATGAAAAGGAAAGTCCACTTTATAAGGAATCTACTGGTTCTGAATTACATAGTTCGGTTAAGGAATACGCAGATCTTGTAATTGAGAAACAAACACCGAGTTCTTTTTACAACACGAATTTAGCTACAGTATTGGAGGAACTCGGCGTCAAACATCTTTTCATAACGGGCTTTAACACAGAGTTTTGTTGTATGTTTACAGCGATTGCAGCATTCGATAGAGGATATGAAGTAACGTTTATCGAAAATGCGACAGGAACAGTGAATACAGGCAAAACCTATGAAATGAAAGGTTTGGACATTAGAGACTTTGTCGGCACCGTTTTACATTGGTCAGATGCCGTGGAAGTGTTAGATTACAAGGAATATGTAGAAGAATACAAGTCGAACAAAACTGTCTAAGGGGCACTCACCACATTTCTAGAATTAACATAGCAAGTTAATTCTAGAAATGTTATATCTGCCTTCACCTCACAAGAATCGACACCGCGCTATATACCAACAATAGCGCCATCACAATATTAAATTGACTTCTATATTTTGCTAAGAACTTTTTGAAAAGCGATCCAAAGATACTCCAACTGAATGTGCCCATAAATCCGATGATAGCAAGTACGACTGAATAAAATAATAAGCTAGAATGGCTTGTATGGTAAGGCAATACAAAAGTAGAAACGACGGTAAGTGCATAGAGTACGGCTTTTGGATTGACGAATTGTAAAAATAAGCCCGCAACAAAGCTATTATATTTTCCGCCATTCGGATCTTCGCTATCCCCTTTACTCCGAATTATGATGAATGCAAGATATAGCATATACACCATTCCCACGATCGCCATAAAGAACTCGATTTTTGGAATATAGTTTTTTAGAAGTAAATTAAAATAACTGCTTAGTAATAAGAGGGCAAAGAAGCCCGTACCTACACCCAAACAAAATCGAACCGTCCTTTTGAATCCGTATTGATTGGCGAATAGTAAAGACATGATATTATTTGGTCCCGGTGTAAAACTAGCAACCACAGCATAGATGACCATAGATACGACTGGCATGTTAGAACCCCCTTAAAGTTGTATGGTACAATGTCCTAAGTAGTCGTTATAACGTATTACGCTTTATTGTACAATCCATACGTTATACTGTAAAGGGGGGTTAATTATGGAAGGAATCAATCTTATCATCGCCAAAAACTTGAAAGCCTATAGAGAGGTCGAAAGGTTAAGCCTTGAGCGGGTCGCTGAACTTACTGGAGTGAGTAAAACAATGATTGGTCAAATTGAAAGGGGCGAATCGAGTCCTACAATTACAACCATCTGGAAAATTGCAAACGGCTTAAAAATATCATTTACCTCATTAATAAATAATCCGCAACCAGACACGAATATCATTTTAAAAAGCGAGATACAACCATTAGCTGAAGACAACGGAAAATATCGAGTTTATCCTTATTTTCCATTCCAAGATACTCGACGCTTCGAAGTGTATACAGTCGAAATAGAACCAGGCGGGTTTCTAAGTGCGGACGCACATAAAGACGGAACCGAAGAATTTTTAACCATTTTTGATGGTGAATTAACTATCAATGTAAATGACAATGACTATACAATAAATAGCGGCGATTCAATTAGATTCAAAGCTGACAAACCGCATACCTATTCGAATCCTGGCGATATACTGACTAGACTGAGTATGACGATTCATTATCCTTCATAAATGACCCTATTCTTCTAGAATAGGGTTTTTCTTTCCGAATTAAAAGTCTTGACTGGCGAGCAAAAAGACCCTAGATGAGACTGTTCGACAAATATTCGGAGACTTACTATTTTGAAGACAAATGGAAATTTTATGTTAAACTAGTGCAGATAGGTAAATTTTTTATGAATATTTATTTTAATTGGTTTGAAGATAATGAAAGGAATGATTTGACGAGTGAAAAAGATAATAAGGATTCTTTTTTTCAATGTTGCTTTATTATTGATAGTAGGTGTGTTAGTAGGATGTTCTGACAATCCAAATAAAGCAGCTGCGACGGGTTCTTCTGAAAATAATTCATCGGCAGAAGAAAATACAACCGAAGCTGATGAAAGTGCATCATCAAGTGAGCTAGAGGAAACAAATCCAAATGATATATCTTCAGGGGAATCTGAATCTAATAATGATTCGAATAGTACCTCATCTGAAAATAATAGCGATAAGAATGACAAAGAAATGCTATCCCAGTATTCTAGTAAAGAAATCGAATATGCTAGAGTTTGGCTGCAACTCGGCCCAAATCAAGATTTAGATGGGTTGTATGTTAAACATATTCCAGCGGGTACACCACTTAATCCTGATGATGAAACCAGTGCTAGCTATCCAGAAGACGTTACGCTGCTAATGGGCGGTCGTTTAGTAGATGGATCAGTAACTTATAGTGGTAATGGGGATGGGACGATTAATGTATATAACGTTCCTTCACGTTGGGATGGCCAGTATCCTGCTGGTGAAAAATTCTACATAGAAATTATTGAAGATACAGAGACTGTATCCATTGATACAGGTGATGATGAAAAAATCATCGCACTAATTAAATTGCTAACTATTCATCAATAATCATCTCAAAACGCTCAGAGAAAAATTCTGAGCGTTTTTGCTTGCTAGAATTTATTTTTCGTCTAAATCAAAAGTCCCGAGTTGCAAGCAAACGGCGGGTTAGTGTAAGCAAACACAAGTTAGTGCAAGCAAATGACCAATGAGTGCAAGCAAACAAGTTTTTGTGCAAGCAAATCCACCACGTGCTTAAAGAGAGTGCAAGGCATCCGAAAGATTCATATAATTTGAATCTTTTTCGCTTCTAGTTTCGTAAAGTACTGTAGGAAGAGGTGATGACGATGGGTTGGAAAAAGATTGTTCCAGCATTTATACTCATAGTTTTACTACTTATACCGACCGCAGCATTCGCGGTTGATTTTGAAATATCAGATGTTGTTATTGAAGCGCATCTACAACCGAACGGCGATGCAGATGTCGTTGAAAAACATACATATGTCTTCGAAAGTAAATTTAACGGAGTCACGCGTGAGATCGTCACGAAAAAAAGTGCAGCGATAGCTGACTTTGAGGCTTATGAAAATGGCACTCCCCTTAAAGTTGAACGTGAAAAAGGAACATATAAAATTTTCAGGTCTGGAAAAGATGAAACAATTATAGTAGAAATGCGTTATCAAATTATAAATGCGATGGAGAAATACGAGGACGGTGCACAGTTTTATTGGCCGTTTTTCGATGAAAGAAATGAAACAGATTATGGGCAAATGACGATCATCGTTCATCCTCCTGCGGCGGCACATGACGTGCTTTACCTCGGGTATGATTCGGCATATGAAAAGGGACGTCTCCAGTCAAACGGGATTGTAAAGTTTCTTTTAGGCGATGTCTCATCCGGAGAAAACGGAGAAATTCGCGTTGTCTACGAGCCAGAATTGTTCCCATCAATCGTTGTACAAAATGGGGAGATTCGTGATGTATTGAGGTCGGAAAAAAGTCAATTAGAGAATGAACTTAAACAATTTACAGAAAATCAAGAGAAAATGAACCAATTCGGGATGTTCGGTGTGCCAATTGGTGGCATCCTTCTTGCTGTCCTTTTCTGGTCAATGCATAGGAAGAGACAAGGTTATAGGCTAGCTGTAAATGAAGAATTAAAAACTAGGAAATCAATGGTTCCAAAAGAAAAACTGAGTATGCCAGCCACCATCTATTATTCAAACAGTGGCGTATTATCACCAGGCGCTACGGCTGCGGCGTTACTTGATTTAGTTCGACAAGGCGTTGTCAAGCAATTATCTGACGAGCAATTTGAACTGATTCACCGCGATGTAGAACATGCCCATGAATCCGCGTTAATTGAGTTATTGTTTGATGAAGTCGGTGACGGCCAACACTTTGATATTGCCGATTTGCAAACATATACAAAAAACAACAAGAACCATACGACATATAGCAAGTTATTAACAGCTTGGAGAACAGGTATTATAGGAGAAGTGAAAAAACATAGTTTCATTGAAAAGACACCGATGATTCGCTGGTTATTGGTTGGAGTGGGTGCTGTATTTGTCGTTGGTGCAATTCAATTTGGGCGTTATGAATTATTTATGCTCATGTCGATTGCAATTCTATTAGCAATTCCTACGTGGCTATTTGCGATTTTTTACAGGTCGCGTAATTTGGAAGGTCACCGAGTATTTGAAGAGTGGAAACAGTTCCGTCAAGCATTTAATCATTTAGATTTAAATGAATGGAATAAGCTCGATAAGGATGATAAATTCCGGGCTTACACATTCGCTGTTGGAACGGGCGACAAAAGGATTATGAATCAATTTACTGAGTTTGCAACTGCCGAAAATCGAACCGCACAGACAAATGATGGTTTCTTTTCCTATAATCCGGTGTTCATGACCAATTCATTTACAAGTGCCAATAATAACGCAAACGTCGATTCAAGTGGTTCTTCAACGTCCTCTTCCAGTAGTGGAGGATCCGGCGGAGGCGGCGGTGGATCTGGAGCTTTTTAAACGCTAGGGGTTAAACGTGTTAACTGCACCAATCCCGGATGGATATTTTAAAGGGGTATCCTGGCTTATCTTTTGCTAACAAGTTTAACAGGAATTATTTTGTTGTTGATTGCAATAAAGTTTAGCTACAATAAGCGGAAGATAAGGGGTGTTTAATTATGAAGGAACTAATTATTGCGGGCATCTTGTTTATCTTTATTGGATTCATCACGGAATACTTAGTGAAAAGAAAATATAATATTGATCGAAAGGGAAACCCCCTAAGCAAACCAATTAAGGAACGTCAGTTTATCTTGCTGATGATTTGTTTGATTATTTATCTAGTAATTTCATCTACCTTGATTTTCACATACGATGATTTCAATGTATTGTTTCTTCTAATTCCATTTTTCATAATCATTTCGTTCATCCGTGGATTCATGCAATGGAAATATAATAGAAATGCGAATGTATGGATTCTTGAAATCTACAGTGCAATCATCCTTACAATATTTTTCATCGTTATTGGGTTAATGGTGTATTAATTAAGACTCAAAACTGAAGAAAGAACCGAGAAATAAAATAATGGTTTCTATTACTATAATCCGGTGTTAGGGGGGATTTAGAAAGTGAAAAAGATCATATCTTTGTCCATTATTTCACTTCTACTACTTGTCCTATCGTTCGGTCCAATGTTCGGGATCATCCGTGAAACAATAATTGATATGAAAATAAAAAACCGCTATGTCATAAACCATGCCTACACAAATGAGTTTGGTTTCAAACGCATTGTGGATGTTGATGAATTAGTCGTAGGTGAACATAAAATAACCATCAAAGAAGAAGAAACGGGTTTAAAGGGATCACGCACCCTATGGGATAGGGAGGAAGGCGTTCCTCCCGGAGACATTGTAAAAGTGCACTTGTATGTAAATGACAAGGAAATCTCAACCGCTGATGAAATATGGCTATCCAATCGTGACCGGGGGAGTCGGTACTTTTCTTGGCTCGATATTGTAACAGTTCATGATCATAAAAGTGACGAAAATCTAGTGAAAATTGTCCAACGATTAGCAGATGATGAAATGTATGATTCAAGGGAATGGAAGATAATTACGATTTCTCCAGAGGGCAACATAAATGAAGAAAAGATGACTTACAAGGAAAGAAGGAAGAATCCATTAGGAGTAAAGATTGTTAATTTCACAAATACTGGATTGATAGCAATGGGCCATCACACGGATATTTTAAAAGGTTCCCCTAGCTTAGTCTTTCCATTCTTCTATCCTTACTTTACAAGTTTAACAGGAATTATTTTGTTGGTGATTGCAATAAAGCTTAGCTACAACAAGCGGAGAATAGGGGGCATCGAATCATGACGGAACTGATCATTATTATATGTATTTTGTTATTTGTTATTGCGGTCTTCACTGAATCCTATGTGAAAAGAAAATATAATATTGATCGAAAGAGCAACCCCCTTAGCAAGCCAGTTAAGAGAGTACAATTTAGCTTATTGACGATTTGTTTCATTCTTTATCTAGTCATTTTATCAACTCTGGTTATTAAGTATGATGAATTTAATGTATTACTTGTTCTATTTCTATTTTTCATTGTCATTTCATTCATCCGTGGATTCATACAATGGAAATATAATAGAGGTGCCAATATATGGATTCAAGAAATTTCCGGTGCAATCATCTTTACAATATTTATCATCATTTTCGGATTCGTGTTGTATTATTGAACGTAAATAAAACGTTAAGTGAGGAAATATCATGAAAACTGAGCAAAATTTATATGAAGCAGCAATTGAACTTATTGAGAAAAGGTACCCAACAGGCTGGGGCGGTGTTGCTGCAATGGCCCTAGAAGACGGCTCTATACTTACAAGTGTTGCACCAGAAGTAATCAATGCATCGACAGAATTATGTATGGAAACAGGCGCAATATTAGAAGCACATAAATTGAATAAGAAAATTACACATTCAATATGCGTTGTTCGAGATGATGAAAAATCAGCATTCAAAATCCTTACCCCTTGTGGTATCTGTCAAGAAAGATTGTTTTACTGGGGGCCAAGTGTCAAAGTTGCAGTAACTGAACCTGAAAATATAGTTTTCAAGAAATTGTCGGAAGTTCAACCTTATCACTGGAGCGCAGCTTATGAGGAATTTAATGAAAAATGGGATGCGATAGAGAAGGGGTGACTTTATGAATGAAAACGCAGTAAATGCAATTGTCAGCTGTATGCCAATATACGGCGGCGATTCAACAATACAAACGATTCAAACAGAACACCGGCTAAAGCTTGCGGAGTTCTGGGGAATAAAAGAGGGAAGTAGAGTACTTGAAATCGGTTGTGGTCAAGGCGATACAACGGCTGTATTGGCATATCTCGTCGGAGAAACAGGTTTTGTACACGGAATTGATATTGCATCACCCGATTACGGAGCACCTATAACTTTAGGGGATTCTGCTGATCATCTAAGAAAATCAAAGTTGGGAAAGCAACTGAAAATGGATTTCGAAATTGATATCCTTTCACCCGAAGTAGATTTCCCAGAAGCATCATTTGACTATATTGTAATCTCTCACTGCTCTTGGTATTTCAAGTCTTTTGAGGAGCTCACTGAAGTGTTTCGGAAAACTAGGAAGTGGGGTTCGAAGCTGTGTTACGCTGAGTGGGACCCGCGCATCAAATCAATTGAGCAATACCCACATTTTTTAGCAATCCTACTACAAGCGCAGTATGAATGCTTTAAAGAGAACAGTCATTCCAATGTACGTACACTCTTTACGCCAAATGATAGTCAAACGTTAGCCGAAAACACAGGCTGGACCATTGTTGCAGATGAATCCATATCATCCCCTGAACTCCAAGACGCCAAATGGGAAATCTATCAGACATTAACTGACTACGATTTTGAATTAAGTGAAATAAAAGATCTGCCAGAAAAACTGAAAACGTTGATTAAGTCTGAAGTGAATTTGTTGGAGGAGTCTATAAAGGATATTGATGTAAAACCAATGTCTACTTATGCTTTTGTTGCGAACTAGCGTAATGGTGAAAGTATAAAAATAGGGTGTGACTTTGATGTCACACCCTAAATTTATTCACGAAAAGTTTTCTTCTTCCATTCGTTCAAACATATGATGCAAAGTGTATCTTTGTAAACCCGCAGCGCTTTCTTTAGATTGTTCTGCTTCTGAACGGAATGTCTCCCTGTCTTTATTGTTAAGAGCGATGGATGCGTTTGACGAGTGAATCATCCAAGGCGTTGATAGATTCGCTAGGACTTTTTTAGCTTCCTCTTCATCACCCTTCAATACATGAGCGGCACCTAGATAATATTCTTTATAATCTTTTCTAGTCATTTTTTCGGCGAAATTAAATATAGCATCTGCATCATTTTGGTGGAGTGCTAGATTTGCACCGTAGATGATTTGCATTTCCTTTTGTTTATACTTTTTCAAAATCCGTCTTAAAGAGTCTTCGATATCCCGATTATCGCCATGCGCCAATGCATAAGCATTTCCAAACATCGGTTTTTTTCGATTTTTAATTACGTAACGATCGATTGCAGGAAGTGATTTAGATTTATAAATGAGATACATCGGTCGAATTGTGAAGATGGAAAATGAAAGTCCTAAAATAATCACGAAAACAAGCCAAGTTTGCAATTCGAGTATGAGAAGAATGATTGTAAGAATGACACCGGCAATAAATAATAAAACATTTTGTAGCGTATTTGAGATACCGGGAGATTTATGATTCGACGCCATATTGCACCACCTGTTTTTCTTTTATTTTACCAAAATATTACTGCGTTGCCTACATAATTCATTAATATGAATCAATGAGGAGGTAAAGTATATGAATGCCACATTTCTAATGCGTTTTAAAGCATTTCTAATTGATTATATACTCATACGTTACTCTCTAATTGGTGTGGTCATTTATGGACTCATGTTTGCTTATATATTGACTGCGATTTTCACGAAAAAGAAACAATCCCTATACGATATCATTGCGAAAACATATGTCATTAAAATCAAATCTAGCTAAAGAGTAACTTAACAACAACAATTTCGTCTACTCAATAAATGGGGGGATTGTATGAATAAGTGGTTGTTACTACTAGTGCTGTTTCTAGGGAGTAATTTGATGGGATGTTCAAGTAATGATAAGTCAATGTCAGGGGGAAATCCCCCGAAAACGGTTGTGGAAATTGAAGGCGAAACGTATGAAACTGTGCTTGGTAGTTATTGTTGGAAAAATACGTGTGTAGATACCGTTGGGCCACCGGAAATTTTAGAAGGCACAGATCCTGTAAAGATAAAACCAGGTGAGAAAATAACCATCGTAATGGACTATAACCCAAAGCCAAATGAGGTCCATATGGGACAGATGGTTAATGGTAACGATAGTAAGGATGTAAAGATGGAAAATAATCAATTTACAGGACCAACGGAAAAAGGCGTTTATTATTACACTTATGGCGTATGGTGGACTGATGAAAAGGAAAAGAACGTGTCCCATGGTGATGCTTTCTATAGTTTCGCTATCGAAGTAGAATAAATACACATTTCATAGTTGCTTCGGCGACTTTTTTTAATATTCTAGTAAAAATTCGTACAGAGTTGTGGTAATATTAGTTCAATTAGGAAGAATAGGTAGGCGAGCTCAATGCAAATAGAAATAGATAAGGCAATTGAAATGAGGAAAACAGGTAAACAAAAGGAATCGAACGAATTGCTTATAAAGTTAGTAGATGAATATCCCGATGATGCATTCATCAATTATCAATGTGCGTGGAGTTTTGATGTGTTAGGTTTGGAATCAAAAGCAGTGCCTTTTTATGAAAAGGCTATCCAACTCGGATTATCAGGAAAAGACTTGGAAGGTGCCATCATAGGATTAGGGAGCACTTACCGGACATTAGGTGAATATGAAAAGTCTAGAGAAGTATTTCAAAAGGGAATTGATTTGTACCCAAACAATGAAGCGATTAAAGTATTTTATGCGATGACTTTATACAATTTACAAGAGCACGGCCGTGCAATGGAGTTATTACTGAACTCTTTGATAAGTACCACAAAGAATGAAGAAATACTAGATTATAAGAAAGCGATTGGCTTTTATTCAGATAAATTAGATCAAACTTGGACTTAGTCTAATGGAGGGATTATTGTGATTGCAGAGCTAGTTCATGATTGGCAGTCTTTTTGTGTAGAGAATAATTTCGTTGGAATAGGATCTACGAGAAAAGTATATCGTTGGCAAAATTATGTTCTTAAAATAAATCTTCATGAAATCGGGTACTTGCAATCTCAACGGGAGCTCGAAATTTATACATATATGGAGAAAAACGGTTTTGGTGACATTTTTGCACCGACTTATTATGTGGATAAACAAGTGTGCATTCAACACTATTTTAAAGAATTACCCATGTACGATTATCAATCCTTTGACATAAATAAGCGGGTAGGTTTTTGGGACTTGCCTAACCAGTTTGAAGAATGTCTAGAACTACTCGACACTAAATTAGATGTGTTTGATATTAGGGATAGCAGCAATTACGGACTAAATAATAAAAATGAGTTGGTGTTGATTGACTATGGAATGAGTAAAACCCTTTATGAAAATTCATGGGTTCCAGCTGCTGAAAATGGAGAAGTACCGCAAATCGAAATTGAAGTATGTGATACCTGTGGCTTAAAAAAAGAACTTCGTATGTACGGTGAAAAGGACCAGGTCATGCGCTGTTTAACTTGTGGAAAAGAGTAAGATTGTTGAGGGGGAGTTAGATTGTCAAAAGGAGTTCTTCATCACGTAGAAATTAATGTATCTGATTTGAAGAAAACGGTTGAATTTTGGAGTTGGTTCTTAGAAGAATTGGGATATGATGTGTTCCAAAAGTGGGATGGTGGAAAGAGTTGGCGGCTTGGTGAAACGTATATCGTTTTTGTACAAACGGAAGAACGATTTCTAGATGTTTCTTACCATAGAAGTCGAGTGGGTCTTAATCATTTGGCGTTCCATGCAGCTTCACGCGGGCAGGTTGATGATATGACTCAGAAGTTAAAGGCAATGGGCGTTACGATACTTTATACCGATAGGCATCCATACGCCGGCGGGAAAGATTATTATGCCGTCTTTTTCGAAGATCCCGATCGCATAAAAGTTGAATTGGTAGCCCCATAAGGAGGGATTCTTTGAAGCAATTGGATTTGTACATAGAAACCGAAAGATTAATCATACGTCCCTTTCAAAAGGAAGACTTTATGAATTGGTACAAACAGTATGACAATCGTTTACCATCGCAATACAAATACGATGATGGTCGCCCTTTGGATATGCCATTATCCACAGAAACATGGTTTGTTAAATGGATTACTGGTTTTCGTGAAATGGCTGAAAAGGATGATATGTATATTTTGGGTCTATTTCGAAAAGAAGATGGCGTTAATGTTGGAAAGCTAGAACTAACAAAAATTTTACGCGGTGACTATCAATGGGCGATGATGGGCTATTCCATCCACAATCAGTTTTGGAAAAACGGTTATGCGACTGAAGGTGTATTGGCTGCAACGAAAGTTTTTTTCTCGACATTGGGCTTTCATCGAATTGAATTGCATATTAACGTTGATAATAAACCGTCTATTCAGTTGGCAGAAAGAACCGGTTTTCAGTTCGAATGTGTGAGAGAAAAGTTTTCTTTTGAAAATGATAGATGGACTGACTTTTCAATTTACTACAAAACAGCCGTTGATTGAGATTCCTGAAAGATTCATGCTAGTAAAAAATGAGTGGGGGTTTAATATGAAAAAGACTGCGCTATTAATTATTGATGTTCAAAATGGTATGTTCATGAAAGAAGATTCCGTATACAATTCAGACCAAATTCTTTTCAATATAAAGCAACTTATCGTTGATGCTCGAAAACATAACATTCCAATATTCTATATTCAACACAATGCGATGATTGGCGGCGTATTAGAAAAGGGGACTGAAGGTTGGAAGATTCATCCTGAAGTCAGACCAACTTCACCGAGTAATATCATTCAGAAGACGACGCCTGACTCTTTTTACAAGACAGATTTACATACCCAACTTCAAAAGCAGAATATCGAACACTTGGTACTGACAGGTATTCAAAGCGAAGTTTGTGTAGACACGACTTGTAGAAGGGCGTTTAGTTTAGGGTATCAAGTGACACTGGTCGCCGATGCGCATAGCACTTGGGATTCCTCGGAACTTTCCGCCAAGCAGATCATCAATCATCATAATCAAGTTTTAAGATGGTTTGCAATGCCTAAGGAAACGAAGGATATTTTGTTCGATGAGTCTTTCAGTCACTTGTGAATTATGGTAATATTGTAGTAACTAAGAAAGGTGGAGTTTATTATGAAAAACAATACAACGGTTCAACAACAGAGAAGCTATGGAGATATGATGGGCGACTAATCGAGTGAATAGAATGCTCGCTAGTCGTTCTACTACTAGGAGGGCATTTAATGCTAAACAAGCAAGGTTTCGATTTATGGGCGAATGAGTACGATCAAACGGTACAAGTGAGTGAAGAAAGTAATGTATATCCATTCGCTGGCTATAAAAAAATATTAAATACGATCTTTAATGAAGTAATGCAAACTGACCAATCTAAGATATTGGATATCGGATTTGGTACGGGCGTGTTAACGAGCAAACTATACGAAAATGGGCATCAAGTAGACGGGATAGATTTCTCGAGCGAAATGATAGCGATAGCACAATCCAAAATGCCACAGGCGAATTTAATCGAGTGGGATATTTCAAATGGTATACCTAATGAAATTTTAACCAAGAAATATGATGCAATTGTCAGCACCTATGCACTGCACCATTTAACAGATGAAGCCAAAATCACATTCATTCAAAATCTTCTTCCTTTACTAAGTGATAACGGAAAGATTTTCATTGGCGATATCGCTTTTCAAACACGTGAAGATCTTGAAAAATGCAGGCAAGAGAGTGCTGGATATTGGGATGGTGATGAATTTTATTTTGTTGCAGATGAAATTCATTCAGCACTTGGTGATGCTTGTACATCCGAATTTCACCCAATCTCGCATTGTGGTGGCGTGTTCATCATAACTAGATAAAAATATTTTAAACAGGCACTGTTCACTTATATAGAACAGTGCCTGTATTGATAGGAGGAATCAAAATGGCAATAAGAAATTCAGCAAAAGCAGTCATTATTCAGGATAATAAGTTGTTGGCAATAAAAAAAGAGGATAAGGACGGCTATTATTTCATTTTACCCGGAGGCGGACAAGAACATGGCGAAACACTTCATGAAACATTAAAGAGAGAATGCGTTGAAGAAATTGGTGAAGAAATAGAGATTGGGGATATGATTTGTATTCGCGAATATATCGGAAAAAATCATGAACATGCAGCGTTCGATTTTCAAGTTCATCAAATGGAATTCATGTTTTTATGCAGTTTAATAGAAAGAAACGAGCATATCAAAAATGGAATATCTCCAGATGTCGGGCAAATTGGCGTGGATTGGCTGTCTTTAGCTGAACTGCTGCAACATAGGCTCTATCCTCAAAAAATGAGAAAGTATTTAATCAATTATTTTAACGGGGAGAAACCTCCGACCTATTTAGGTGATATTAATTGAGTTTATCTAATATAAAAGAAGAGCTCATTTTACTAAATGAAACCATCTATTTCGATTCAAATCAATTCCTTCGCGAAAAAACTTCTAATCCCGCTAAAATCAAACAAGTGATTGATAAAGCTGAAGCATTATTAGAACGATTACAGCCTACGAACTTAATTACAAGAGATGATGAGAATTTCCTTTATGGGACAATAGGAAATTTATATAGGATCTATGGGGAACCCAAGATTGCCATTACTTACCTAGCGTTAAACCTTAAACATGCCGTTGAGGAGGACGATCGTACTAGAGAAATCATCTCCTTAATTCGCCTAGGAGAAGCATTGAAATATGAAAATAAACATACAGATGCACTGGAGAAGTTTAATCGGGCTTTGACGTTATGTACCGAAACAGAAAAGCAATCTTATACAGATTTTGCATTACAACATAAAGGAAAATGTCTTTTAGAATTAAATAATGTTAAAGATGCAATCGTATGCTTTCGCGCAGCGTTAGAAATCAGAAAGGTAAAAGGTATTCGTTCATTAATTGATTCGACAGAAGTTGCATTGGAATTTGCACTTGGGTTGTCACATAGAAAAGATACTAATTTATAGTGAAAGTGGGACATGCAATTGATAATTAGAGCTGCGGAACCGAGTGATGCAAAACAATTAGTAATTCTAATCGAACAAGTCGAGTCTTCAGGCTTTATCCCGCATTAACGGGCAGTGAGACGCCCACCTCAAAACTTGAGTTAAACGATAAGGATAGGTGGGCG
>NZ_JBYHFO010000025.1:0-44226 GCF_057669865.1 Sporosarcina sp. Y1009
TAATGTTGGATGACGTGTCCAACATTAGGGGGGCAGTGCAATTGCGCTCCTGTGGGGTCTTCGGTTGATGCTATTCCCGTAGGAGTCGCCGCCCTCCACTTCAATCAACTGTAGATCTCACTATATATATATAGATAGTTACTAAGATACTTCCCACGTAATAGAACGATTTATGAATCGTGTATGGAAATAAAATATCCACGTCAGTTTAAATGAACTTAAATCGCTTCCTTTACCCAGTAATCTATAAGCGACTCGCTGAAAACTTCGTTAGTTCATCATTTACAACTACTTTGTCCTTGAATTTCAGTATCGCCATAAGTTCAGCTGCACTAGGATTTATTTTCTTGGATATTGAAGATTTCTTTGACAAATCTAATTCCATTTTCTCTTAGTTTGAACTCTATAATCTTACCATCATCACTGTAGATTATATGATTGCCTAGCAAATCAATTATTTTCCAATCTAAATATAGTTATCTACTTTAAGTAAAGCTTCTTCTATTATTAGGAATCCTTTAAAGCGTCACGACTCTTCGCTGCTCTCTCTTTGGATAGCCGTTTGTCTTCTTCAACATCTTTTATTTCTACGCCTACAACTGAATTAGGATTTCTATACTTGGTTCTTGCACCATTTGAAGATTTGAACCATTCATCTTCTGTTCTGGGCAAAAAGTCGTCAAATACCTCTTTTCCACGCAGTTAAAACCTTCTATGAGAACAGTTTTTTCATGGATCATCCACTTCATCAATAATTAATAGAGTTTTTTGAATCAGTTCTAAAATTGATTACAGCCAATGAAATGTACCACCCTTGACATGTTTATTCCAACGAATGCCATAGAATGTATCTGCGAATGACATAAAACAAATTTAAGCACAAAAAAAGACCCTACAAGTAGGGTCTTATTTTTGCTATTATTAAGCTTTTTGAACGTTTGTAGCTTGTAGGCCACGTTGTCCTTCTTCAATTTCAAATGTTACACTTTGACCTTCGTCTAATGATTTGAAACCTTCGCCTGAAATTGCTGAGAAATGTACGAATACGTCATCTCCTGCTTCACGCTCGATAAATCCAAAACCTTTTTCTGCATTAAACCATTTTACTGTACCTTGTTCCATAGTTGTTGCCTCCTATGTGTGGTTATCCACACAATATGTTACTACTCTTGCTCAAATACTTAGACGAAAAACAAAATCTTTTCTAAATCTGAAATAGAACAAAAATAACTCTTCTTAAGAATAACAGAGATAAGATGAAATAGCAAGTTGTTTCGTTTATTGAACAAAAGTCAACACACTCTTCAACTAAGCTAAAAATCTTATTTAATCTTATATGCTTATTAAATGATAAAGAGTTCCAGCATGCAATACTATCGTGTTATTTTAAACATTCATATCTATTCAAACAATCTTAATGTTTACTGCATCTTTTCATGCAAAGAAAGACACTGCCCAGGAATAAAATTCCCGTTCAATGTCTTTTTTAAACGACTACATTATCAGCCATATCTCTATGGAGACGGCGAGAGTCGAACCCACATCCAGTGGGCTGCATATTTTTTTATGCTTTCAAATGTTGATATATCTAGGTTTTACTCATTAGGAAGTATTACATATTCATGATACCCAAAACTTCCATACTATAATCCAATATACCTTAAAAATATAAGCAGATTCGTTGTTTCATATACTCCTTTGTGATGGAAAAATATTAAACGGTTTGCTTTTCACTTTTCACTCCCACTAATTGACCGCCACCATTTTGTAAGAACTGAATCATACCTTCAGTAGCACGGTATGTCAGTGCTGCAGCAGTTGTTGTTGGGTTTGTTACACTGAAGTGAGGGAATGCAGATGCTCCACAAACAAATAAGTTATCTATATCCCACATTTGAGAAAAGTTGTTTACCGCACTTGTACTTGGATCACTTCCCATAATCACACCACCAGCATTATGTTGAAAAGCAAGTCCACCTGTATAATGTTCAGGCATTGGAACTGGTAAAACATGAGTTGCATTCATTTTCTCTAAAATTTCAATTTGTTTTTGTTGCATAAAATCATGGATTTCACGATCGTTTTTAGAAAAATCCCATGTAATGCGAATGAGTGGGTCACCATTTTCATCTTTATAAGTTGGATCTAAGTCTAAATAATGATGTTTAAAGGGCATGGTCGCTTTTTGTGTAAATAGCATTAAGCTACGGTTTGCATAAAATAACGATTCTTTTTTAAAATCTTTCCCCCAAGTAGATGTACCAGGTGCGGTAAGATTATTTGCAATTGGTGAAGTACCCGTTATACGAAGTTCAATCTGCCCTCCGTGGATGAAGTCTAAATTCGTATGGTCAATTAGATCACCAGTATAGTCTGTGATGGCCATTCCATATGCACCTGTTGAAGCATAGTTGTTAAATTTCTTATCATCAAATAATCCAAATGAAAGTGTGATTCCGTGATGATCGGTAAAGTTTTTACCAATAACCCCCATTCCAGTTTGCGGATTATATGCATCACCAATTCCGGATAATAATAATAGTCTTACGTTATTAAAAACATAACTTGTTAGTACTACGAGGTCTGCTGGTTGTTCAAACTCTTCTCCAGTTCGTGTATCTTGATAGATGACACCTGTCGCTTTTACTCCATCATGCAAAACTCTTGTAACTTTTGCATGTGTACGAAGATCAAACTTTCCAGTTTTTTGAGCAGTCGGAATAACCGTCATAACAGGGTCTGCTTTTGCACCATATTCACAATAGTTACTTCCGCAGAATGAACAATATTGACAAGCATTTAAATGTTGTCCATCAGGATTTGTGTAAGATTCTGAAACTGTTCCGGTTGGTATCATAAATGGTTTATAACCCATATTTTTTGTCGTTTCTTCAAATATACGAATCGCCTCACTCTTTTTAAGGGGCGGAGTTGGATATGGATTTGAACGTTCTGGATAATTCGGGTCAGGCTCTCCTGAAATCCCTGCCATTTTTTCAAACTTATCAAAATAGGGTTCTAATTCATCGTACGTAATACCCCAATCTTGAATGGTCATATCAGCTGGTATTTTTCCTTTACCATACTTTTCAATAGTTTTTGATTTAATTTCAAAATCATATGGGTAATAACGGTGTGTTTGAGCACCCCAGTGAGACCCACCTCCACCAATACCTTCGCCTATAACAGCTACTGCTTTATCGCGAATAGGCGTGGCATCTTGCTCGAGTGTGTTTCGATACGTATATGTTTCTTTTGTTAGTTTTTGAAGTCCTTCCCCTCGAATTGGATACCGAACTTCATCGTGTGTTAGTTGATAATCTTTAATATTTTTTTCTTTTCCTTTATCAAGTCCAACGACATTGTATCCCGCTTTTGTTAATTCTGCAGCTACAATTCCTCCGAACCAACCGACACCTACTGTCACAACATCTGTTTTGGGTAGTTTTGTCACCATTACTTTCCACTCCTACTATTCATTTTAATGTAAATGATCGCTTAAACTTTTAGGTTCTTTTAAAATAAACTCCTTAGATTCAACTACATCAACGAATGACATGTATGCTCCTGGAAATTCTTTCATTTTCCAACCTTCCATGTTTTTATTACCACCATGCATTGGATCAGAGTAGCAACCTTCAATGGTTAACTGTCTAAGTAGACTGAAGAAGGCTGCAGACGAAACGAATTGTAATTTTATGCTACCGCTTTCAAACTCTTGTAAAATGGCAATTTGTTCATCTGCTGAAATTACGTTAAATGCTTTTTGGTGTTTTGCATTCGAAATTTCGTTTAATTTTCTTAAACCTTGAAGCATAATATCTCCGCGATTAAGTGGAGTTGCTCCATTTTTAAAAGGTCTTTCCATGTAATCATCTGCGTTTCTTCCCCAAGGAGAGGCTAATTGCTTATCGATATAAAATGGTGCACCAAGTTTAATGGCACCCGGACCATGCTCATCTTCCGGGAAAATTTGCTCTGTTGCTGCTGCCAATACGGTGAAATCTTCCGTACGAGTGAAAAACTGCAGTGCTTCACTAAAATCCTTTGTTTCATGAGTAATCCCACCTACAACTGGCTGAAGAGTTGTTACTTCATCCTTCCCCATTAGACTACCTATTGCACCACCTAGCACAAGACCGCCGACAGTCAATCCAGAATTCTTTATAAAGGTTCGTCTTGAGGAACGTTTATCTAAGACTGGATTTTCCTTTTCTAATTTTGACATATTGCAACCCCTCATATAGTGAAAAAGTAATGATTTCAGCAATCAATTATCTTAAATTCATTCTAAAGTATTAATACTATAGAACGAGCTAATTAAATTCTAACAATCTAATGAAAGCGCTTCAACCATTAAAATGTCTAGTTTTGTCTAACCATTCAACACTTTTCTAAATAGTGTTGCATGAACCTTTTAATTTTTCAGAATGTAGGTTAATATAAACGTATAACTTAAATATGTATATATAATATTCAGGTTTTTAGAATTACCATGAAGTTGGGGGATTTGGTTATGAATGGAGAAAGTAATAATGATTTAGATAGAAGAATTCAAAGGACAAAACTAAGCTTTAAGAACCACTTCATTAGTTTAATAATAGAAAAAGGATATAGAAGTGTTTCGGTCAAAGATATCGTAGAGCACGCAAATTATAATCGGAGTACTTTCTATCATTATTATAAAGATAAAGAAGATTTAACGGATGAATTAGTAACTGAAATGTTAGTTGAATTAGAAGAATCATTTCAGCGGCCATTTGCGGATATGGAAGAAGTTAGAATCCATATAATTAATCCAAGAAACTTAGCATTATTTGATCATATATATGAAAACAAAAATTTTTATACGCTTTTAATATTAACTGACACAATACCCGAGCTACACGAGAAAATCATTAATAGAATTCGAATACTCTATGATACATTAATCTTTCAAACCGACACAAAAGAGCGACTTACCAAAGAACATCTTAAAACGTATATTACATATGGAGAGTTTGGATTGATATTAGAATGGATCAAAAATGATTATGATATATCTCCATTAGAACTAGCAGAAAATATGCTTGATATTTTCACCAACCAAATACATTCAGTTCGTTTAGAAAAGTAGAAAATGAAGCTCTTCAATAGTTAACATTAAGCTCAAATGAATTTCTCATTAATGTAGCATGCATGTGTCAAATGAGTGTGCAATACCCTATTTTGACTGCATACTCGCCCCTCCTTATATGGTCTACGATATTTATAAAATGCGTTAATATCTTTTTACCGTAACTCCTTTAGCATGATTGAGCGGTCTTTCTTTAGCATTTTAATCGCTTGACTCTAGCGCCATTCAACTAGCAGAATAGCTGTACGTTCTAGGAAATTGGCGCAAAGGTATTACCTTGCTAGCGCAAACAATGAAACTTAATTAGCGATAATAAGTAATACCGTCATACTTCGTAATAGCATCATAGTGACGTCTGAGATTTCTCGTATGCTATCGTTAGGTTAGGAACTTCCGTCCCGCATATACTTACCAACATCTTGCAGTCCACGTTGTGCAGTGATCTTGTTTCTATCCGCTTGCATATGCTTACCCGTGCCGTAACTCTCCTGTAAGCCATCCCGCGCCTTTAATGGCAGCGCTCGCCCTTCATCGCAACCTTAACTATAAATGGCTTGACCTGCGATATAGTAGTGGAGGTCGGGCGCTCGTAACACCTCGACCTCTTTTTTGAGTTTTTTTTATTCAAGTTCTTTAACGGACTAGACATTCGCCCCATCTCGACGATCTGCTCGTCTTGCATTGATTCGAGATAAAACTTCGTAATATCAATTGTCGTATGGCCTAATAGCCTACTAAGTGAGTAAACGTCCGTACCCATACGTAATTGCTTCTGGGCGTAGTAGTGTCGAATGGTATGCAGTGAGCAGCGTATCGACTCAAGTACCTTCACACGCCTACCCGCAAGTCTAACGACGCGCTGTAGAGCCTCTGTTGTAAGAGGTAGCCCTCGATATGAAGTAAAGTAGTTTCTATGCGGTACGAGCTTGTCCTTGAAATAGAAGTCCTTCATACGTTCGTACAATAATTAAGTAGCGAGCGGATATTTTTCAAAATACCGTTTATATACGTTGCCTTCCGATCAATCTTCTTCAAATACATGAAATACACTTTAATATGCTGCGGCTTAACGTCGTCAACTTCATCGATATTAAAATCCGCCCCGATGAAACGAAAGATTGCGAGATTATTATTTCGATAACCCTTAATAGTTTTATCCGAATAATTTCGGACTTGTATCGAGTAAATATATTCCTCTAGAACATCGACCAATAACAAAAAAGACACCTCCCCGCAAGATTGTTTTTACACAATACTCGTAGGAAAGTGCCTTAAATAGAACGTCGTAACAAAAATCAACGATAATCCGCGTATATATCGTAACAAATACTGAAAAAACACGCGTTATAATTATTGGAATTCGTTGTAAACCTGTGTTGTGCCTGCGTTTATCTGCTAATCTCAGTCTTCACTAGCATTATGATAAACATCTTGCACATCGTCATCATCTTCGAGGATTTCGATCATTCTTTCAAACTCTTCTTCGCTTTCTTCTGGAATAGGCGTGAACATAGACGGGATCATTTCGATTTCAGCGGAGATGAATTCGATGCCGTCTTCTTCAAGCTTTTCTTTTACTTCCAAGAAGTCACCTGGTTCTGTAACAATTTCAAAGCCTTCTTCAGTAGACTCGATATCTTCAGCGCCCGCTTCAAGAGCAGCCAACATAATCATATCTTCGTCAGTGTTTTCTGTACGTTCGATGAATAAACGGCCTTTGCGGTCAAACATATAAGCGACTGATCCGCTGGCGCCTAGATTTCCACCATTTCTTGAGAATGCAACTCTGACATTCGGTGCTGTTCGGTTTCTGTTTTCAGTTAAACAGTAAACGAGAACGGCAACGCCGCCTGGGCCGTATCCTTCATAAACGACTTCTTCATAGTTTTCATCTGCTCCTGCACCGGTTGCTTTGTCGAGTGCTCGTTTTACAACATCATTTGGTACGTTTGCACTTTTTGCTTTTTCAATGGCTAACCGTAGACCAGGGTTCATTTCTGGATCTGCGCCTTGTTTTGCCGCCATATAAATCTCTCTTGACATCTTTTGAAATATTTTTCCGCGCTTCGCATCTTGTGCGCCTTTACGGTTTTTAATATTATTCCACTTGGAATGCCCTGCCATGATGCAGCCCCCCTATTTTTTCATCCGTTCTACATTATACCATAATTTCGGCCAATGTGAGAGTGCGGACTCAGTAAATAGCATGAGGTTTTTCACTTGTCTATCTTGTGAACGCTGAGGTAATGAAAAGAAATGCAACCATTCACGTAATAACTCATTCGGGAATAATAATAATGTTTTTGAGGCATTATCCAATTTTCTCAGGGATGGCTGTTCATTGACAAGAAATTCGATATCATAATCGATTTGAGGTAAAACTCGATGTATCCATAAAGCAATTTCAGTTCCAGGCGGTCCAGTACACGTTAAATCAAAATCAATAAAACGAATGACATCGTGTTTATCGCGTAAAATATTATGATGAACGACATCACCATGCAACAAAGTTTCTTTTTCTTCTGACTCACCTGTTTTTCTAACTAAGTGAAGCGCATTTTTCGCATACTTCAGGATTTCATCGAAATTATTTTTTCCAATATACTTCACACAGTCTTCCCGTATGTTTTCAAAACGATTTATTCTGTCAGACCATTTCATTTCCAATGTGTAGGGATGTAAGTACGGTTCCGCCGGCCAATTAACGAGCGATCCTGTATTGTGCAATGCAGTTAATGCTTCGAGGGAGTCGGTTCGATCTGCTCTTTTTTTAAAGTTAACAGACCTAGCTCCCTCTAACCAAGGCTGCATAAATGTTAACTGATGCTCATTTGATAACACTGGGACAATATGTGGAAATGAAATCGAATTCAATGTATCATGCACAGTTTTTACTTTTAGTGCAATAGCTGAAAAGTCATATTGCTTTACTGAATAAAATAGCCCATCTCGTTCTAACTTCCAGACATTGCTATTTATTTGCTCTAACTTTCCATCTAATTTCATAGCTTCCTAATAGTTCCCTGGCCAATTTTGGTAGGGGCTATTGTTCTGGTAGGGCATTGCCTGGATTGGTTGATTGCAAGAATTGCAGTAATTCATTTGCTGTACCGACATTGGTTGTTGTTGATACATCGGCATCATACCTTGCCCACAACCACATGGTTGCATCATAGGTTGTTGATATTGGTGTTGTGGCTGTCCACACCCACATGGGGACGCGGAATGTGCCGGATATGCTGGATACGGCTGATAGCTTTCGTACTGACTGTAATTATCCATTCCTTGAGGGAGCATACTGTAAGGTTGAATAGCCTCTTCGTCCATTATATCCTCAACTTCTGCAGCAATATTTTCCATTGCCTCTACTTCTTGCTTTTCAGCTTTCATATCATGCATAGGTGATTCTTCAAAATGGATATTTGGTATTTTATTAAATTTAATATCTTCCTCAAATTGGATAGCTGGAGACTCCATCATTTTCCACTCTTGTCGCAATGGCATTACAGGCATTTCTGGCATTTCCGGCATCGCTGGGATATTCTCATGTTGTGTTGGTAATTGTTGTGTCGGCGGATACGGCATCGGCTGCATTTGGCTTGGGTGCACATAGGAAAAACAATCTGGGTCATAAATCGGCATCCATCCGCATGGAATACCATAAAATTGCATGGGTTGTTGTTGAATAGGCTGCATTTGTTGATTTGGTTGCATTGGTTGCATCGCTTGAATTGGTTGAACCGGTTGCGGCATTTGGTAATGCATTACATTTTCTGATGGCTTTTCCTGAATAGGTTGTGCTGTTGGTTGTTGTTTTGCTTTTGGCATTTCTGGTCTTGCTACTTCTTGGACTATAGGTGCAGGTTTAGCTTTCGGCGCAACAGGCTTTTTGTCCGCTGCTCCAGAAACTACGGGCGGCTTTGAAACTGGTTTCTGTTGAGGTGGTGGTGCAACACTCTCCGTTACTGGTGCAACTTTAACCGGTGCTTTTTCCATCTTCGTCTCTGCACGAACACTTGGTTTAGTAGCTGGAGCATTTTCTTTTGGTCTTACTGGGACTGAAATTTTCATCCCTGGAACAATATAATCTGGGTTAGCGAGGTGTGCATTCACCCGCTTCAATTCATCAAAAGAAACACCGTATTGTCTCGATATTTTCCAAAGTGTGTCACCTTTTTGAACAATATGAACTTCCACTAAAAAAATTCCCCCTTCCATCAACTCATCGTATGAGTGGACACTCGCCTTTGTGACCTCTTTTTTGCAAGCAGTCCCTTGATGTCATTTATATGCGGGAGAAGCGTTAATATGCAAAAAACCGCAACGTCCAATTAGGACATTGCGGTTGATCCTTCATATGTATAATACGTGCCAAATGAGCGAACTGAGCACCCTAGCGCTTCAAGTTCCTCTAACGCACCTTTCATCATCGGTTCTGTTTCTGACTCGACAACATCAATGATAAAAAAATAATTTCCAAGTCCAGTTTTTAATGGCCTTGATTCAATTTTACTGAGATTCAATCTGCGCCAAGAAAAAACAGAAAGCACTTGGTGAAGCATACCTGAACGATCATCTTCTGGAAGTTTGACCATCAGCGTCGTTTTGGGAACTTCTAAATGATTCGGAACTTCCAACTGTCCTTTTTGAAGTGACAAAACTACGAATCTCGTATGATTAAAATGGAAATCATGAATTTTTTCTTCAGCGATATGTAAGTCATATTTTTTTGCAGCAAGACGGTTTCCGATTGCGGCAATTTTCTCATCAGGATTTTCAGAGATATATTTCGCCGCTGCTGCGGTCGAAGTTGTTTGAATGAGCGGTACATTTCGATAATGATACAACAAAAATTTATGGCATTGTGCAAGTGCATGTGGATGCGATTGAACGGATTCAATGTCGTCCATAAATGCAGCTTGCTTTTTATTGACCATAAGATGTTGTTCGATCGGAATTGACAACTCTGCGTTTATAAACAAATCACGTTCGTTGTACATATAATCGATTGTTAATGGAACGGAACCTTCTAATGCATTTTCTAATGGAACGACTGCGTAAGTTGCACGCCCAGCACTTACCGCCTCGATACAATCAGGGATTGTTGGTTGCGGTGACAAGCCTGACGCTCCAAAAAGATAAGAAGCCGCAACATGTGTAAACGAAGCTTCAGGTCCTAAATAAGCAATGATAGGTGTAAATTTATCGGTACTCAAACGATTTCCTCCCTTATTAAAGTGCACCAGAACTTATGACAGATACGGAATCGACAAAATCTGGACTTTTTAATTGTTGGATAAATGTATCCATCTTAATTTCCATTTTTGTAACGTCAAGTGATAATGTTATATTAGCCCTCGCTTGGACTGGAATCGTTTGATGAATCGTGAGTACATTGCATTTGGCATCCGAAACGATGCCAAGCAATGTAGCAAGGGATCCTTTACGATCTTCAAGCTGAATGAAAATCGTTAATATCCGTTCACGTGCAATGGATTCAAAAGGAAAAACTGTATCACGATATTTATAAAAAGCACTGCGTGAAAGCCCAACCTTTTTTACAGCTTGTTGAATGGTTGTGGCTTCACCAGTAGAGAGTAACTGTTTTACTTCAATCGTTTTCTGCATTGACTCTGTAAGGACATCTTCCCTTACAAGATAAAAACGGCCATCGCCTAACTGCTTCATAAAATCCCCCTTGCCATGCTCTTTTTACTCGATAAATTCAAATTCGAAGCCAAGAATACGAACGATGTCTCCGTTTTTAGCACCGCGCGCCCGAAGTTCATCATCGATTCCCATTGCACGCATTTGTCTTGCGAATTTACGAATAGACGCGTCAAAATTAAAGTCCGTCATTTTAAACAGACGTTCAATTGTATAACCCGTAAGCACATAAGCCCCGTCATCATCACGTGAAACTTTGAATTCAGATGCTTGACCTTCGTGTTTATAAAGAACGGATTTATCACTTTCTTCTTCGATATCCACAATCGGAAATTCAGGTGTTACATCGATTAAATCGGCGATTGTGAAAAGAAGTGGATCGAGTCCTTTTCGAGTAACCGCGGAAATTGGAAAGATTTTAACATCGTCACCAATTTTTTCTTTGAATATCCGTAGGTTTTCCTCCGAATCTGGCATGTCCATTTTATTGGCCACAACCACTTGTGGTCGCTCTGTTAAGCGCAAATTATATTGCTTTAATTCTTCATTAATCGTTATATAGTCTTCGTATGGGTCTCGTCCTTCCATCGCTGACATGTCAACGACGTGAACAATAACGCGCGTTCGCTCGATATGTCTTAAAAATTGATGACCTAAACCAACACCTTCATGCGCGCCTTCTATCAAGCCAGGTAAATCTGCAATTGCAAAACTGCGTCCATCATCTGTTTCTACCATTCCAAGATTCGGAACGAGTGTAGTAAAATGATAATCGGCAATTTTCGGTTTTGCAGCTGAAACGACGGATAGGAGTGTGGATTTCCCGACACTTGGAAAACCAACAAGTCCCGCATCTGCAAGAACTTTTAATTCTAAACTGATTTCTTTTTCAACGCCTGGTTCACCCATTTCAGAAAGTTCAGGTGCAGGATTTTGAGATGAGACAAAACGGCTATTACCACGTCCACCACGCCCGCCTCGAGCAATGACTGCTGTTTGCCCGTGTTCAACTAAATCAGCGATGACAGCACCCGTCTCGTTGTCTGTAACGACTGTTCCGGGTGGGACTTTAACGATCATATCTTCAGCGTTTCTACCATGTTTCCCTTTACTCATTCCGTGATCGCCTCGTGGTGCTTTAAAATGACGTTGATAGCGGAAATCCATTAATGTGCGTAAACCTTCTTCTACGATAAAAATAACGTTGGCACCGTCACCACCGTCACCGCCAGATGGTCCACCTAGTGGTACATATTTTTCCCGGCGAAATGAAACCATTCCATCGCCGCCGTCACCACCTTTTACATAAATTTTAACGTGATCAACAAACATATTGTTTCCTCCTATTGTCCAAGTAACTTGAACGTCCATAAATTATGGGTAATGATTTCTTCAACAACTATATTATCGGGTTTAGTTATCTTTTTATTCGTTTCAGGTAATTGACCATCGATTGCTACAGTGAGCGACCAATTTGTTTCGTCAGCGAAAACGTCAAAGTGCACTTCATAATCGGAAAACGGATCAAGCACTTCGTCAATATTGTTAAATAAAGTGCTTAAATATTCGACAAGATCGCCATCAATTACTTGTCGATGTCCTTTTTTCAGATTACAAGTTAGCGTGCTACGAAATGCCGTATAAATCCAGTCAAATGTGAGTATCCATTCTTGGACTTTGGGTAAACCAAGTGCAGACAATTGAGCGTCTTGTTTCATTGCATCAGTCGTTTTCAATATCGCATTTCTAGCTTCCGAGGGATTCCCGAGATCAAGGTACATTAAGATAATTTGTAGCTCATTCATAAAATCATGTCTCATAAATGATATTAATTCATTTGGCGTTAATGGTCCTTTACTCATTCCTCCACACCCCCATCAATTCTAGATCTAACTACAGTATAGCATTTCTTCACGTATTTACGATATTGAACTAAAAAAAAGTAGTTTTTTGTTTGCGGGGTGGTGTTTGGAAAAGCGTTATGGTGAAAACGTTGCGTTCTCGGGCTGAAACGTTGCGAACTTAAAGCGAAACGTTGCGTTCTCAGGCCGAAACGTTGCGCTCTCGTAAAAACGTTGCGTTCTCGAGGCGAAACGTTGCCTACTCAACGGAAAACATTTCCTTCTACCTGTGTCAAAAAAAAAGAGGACTGCATGTACTTCTGCAGTCCTCTCAATCTATTAATTTTTATAAATTAAGCTTCTTGAGCTTCAGCATATACGCTTACTTTCGTTTTACTGCGGCCGTAACGCTCAAAGCGTACGACGCCGTCAATTTTCGCGAAAAGAGTATCGTCGCTGCCGAGACCAACGTTTTCACCTGGGTGAATTTTAGTTCCGCGTTGACGATAAAGGATTGATCCGCCTGTAACGAATTGTCCGTCAGAGCGTTTTGCGCCAAGACGTTTAGACTGTGAGTCACGACCGTTTCTAGTTGAACCTGCCCCTTTTTTCGATGCGAAAAACTGGAGATCTAATCGTAGCATGTGTGCCACCTCCTACTTTTTGAAGATGATTTTTATATGGTGCCCGTAGTCCATTTCAATCGTCTGTAAAGAAACAATCATCGCTTGTACAATTAATTGAATATCGTCATCTTTTTCACTAACTTTAGGAAGTAAGACTTTCAAATACCCGCCGCCGTCTCCTTGGAGAATTTCGGGGGTAATGCCAGTAAGCGCGATAATGGCATTCACAGCACCAAAAGATACTGCGGAAGCACCTGCACAAACAAGATCTTTTCCATGTTCTGCAAAATCAGCATGACCTGACATTTCAAATGCGTGTATGCGGTCTGATCGATCTTTCGTAATCGTCACTGTAATCATGGATTAAGCGTTAATTCCGTCGATCACTACTTTTGTGAACGGCTGACGATGACCTAGTTTTCTGTGATAGTTCTTTTTTGGCTTATATTTGAAAACAGTAATTTTTTTACCGCGGCCTTGTTCAACGACTTTAGCTGTAACAGTAGCGCCTTCCACGAATGGAACGCCAACTTTTACATCGTCTCCACCTACGAATAAAACTTTGTCAAAAGTGACAACATCGTTTACTTCGCCAGCAACTTTCTCAATGAAAATTTCTTGGCCTTGTTCAACTTTAACTTGTTTTCCACCAGTTTCAATAATTGCGTACATACTTGCACCTCCTCATAAACTCAGACTCGCCTTCAAAGGTGACCCTCATCGGATTCTTGAACCTTTTCAGTGCGGTTGTAGCACAGGTGCGCTACAATCAATAACATTAAAATATTACCACGTAGAAATCATTTCGTCAACTCATTTATTTTTAATTTAATAAAGGCTTGTTCGTATTTACGAAAACGGAACGAAGCATAATTTTGAATGAACAAAAAGACAGCCAATAATAGGTATGGAACTGAATTTGGCAAATGAAAAATTAATGCGATTGAGATAATCGCTAGCATAAACATTGAGAAAAGGAGCATCATAGATTTTGTGCTAGATTCAAATCCTTTTGTTTCTAAAGCAGCAGCGAGTGCCTGCCCACCGTCCAACGGCAATATAGGCAGTAAATTGAGACCTAGTAAAAACAGTTGTGTTTTCATCACAATTTCATTTCCCGGAAACTCAAAAGTGAGCGATATAAAGAGGAGTAACATAGTTGCCGCAGGACCACCGAGTGCGAGATACATTCGATGACTCCTTTTTGCGGTCAGTCTCCCTGGTATAACTAATTCGCCACCATAAGGCATAATCGTACACGATCGGACCCGGAGTCCTAGTATGTATGCACTAATGAGGTGACCGATTTCATGAAATAAAAGAGATATGAAAATGATTGTATAAACAGATATGTCTCCAGATATAATAAAAAAGAAAAAGACCGGAAGAAGAACCGGGTGCAAGCGGAATTTCATTCAACCAAACCTGATAAATACGCTGGAAGTAAAGATGAATCTAAATGTTGGCCGTCGCGTTTGACCGTAATGTAAATGGCTTCCTCATCCATAAATGCGAGCGTGTCCCCTTTACTGACAGAAGTATAAGGCAGTTTTTCGAACGTCCCGACAAAACCATATGTCACTTCATCTCCGTCATCATACAGAACAGTAACGGTTTTTCCAGTATCCCGTGTGATGCCCGTGAAGACAACAAGCCCATTCGATTGTGCTTCAATAGAGATTGGAACGGAGTAAGATACGAGTACACCGTTTTTAAATGGTTGCATAGACTCATAGGCAGGTAGTAGTCCACTATCATGACTAACCACTGTTATTTCATCTTCGGGTTGCTTAATCATTGAAGAAACCCATTTTTTCATCGTAACAAAGTCCTCACCTGTCGTCACGTATTGCGTAACGGGTTTACCGATAGTTCCCGCACCTTCTAATTTAGCCACGCCGATGACGCCAATTGTAAACAAAATCGCAATAATCCACTTCGTACGCCACTTCATCCATATACACCACCCATTTTTCTCAGTATATGTACACAAGGCGTAAAATAGTAATAGGCTTTTGTATAGACGCTGACGTTTCAAATAATTTCAGAAGTAATGATTTCCAGCAAATAAAAAAATAGCATAGGAGATAAGTGAAAACCTCCCATACTATCCATACTTAAGCTTTTGAAAAGATTGATTTAATTCGCCCGAAAAATCCTTTATTGCTTGCGTCAAATGACATTAAAGGAACAGATTCTCCAAGGATTCTGCGTGAGATGTTGCGGTAGCCGATTGCAGCTGGATTATTCGGGTCCATCACGACAGGTTCTCCTTTGTTGGACGAGCTAATGACATTCTCATCGTCCAAAACAATTCCTAGAAGATCTATAGATAAATGCGTCGTAATATCATTCACATCAAGTGCGTCACCAGAATTCATAAGATGGCGCTTGATGCGATTAATAATTAGTTTTGGTGGTTCGATATCCTCTTGTTCGAGCAGCCCAATAATTCGGTCCGCGTCTCGAACAGCTGAAATTTCAGGTGTCGTTACAACAATGGCACGGTCAGCACCAGCTACTGCGTTTTTGTACCCTTGCTCAATTCCTGCAGGACAATCAATTAAAATATAATCATAATCACGTTTCAATTCAGTAATTAATGTTTTCATCTGCTCTGTGTTCACTGCATTTTTATCTGTCGTCTGTGCAGCAGGAAGTAAAAAGAGACCATCTTCGAATCGCTTATCTTTCACAAGCGCTTGTTGAACTTTACAACGTCCTTCAACGACATCAACCAAATCATA
Organism: Sporosarcina sp. Y1009; assembly: GCF_057669865.1. Taxonomy (NCBI): domain Bacteria; kingdom Bacillati; phylum Bacillota; class Bacilli; order Caryophanales; family Caryophanaceae; genus Sporosarcina; species Sporosarcina sp. Y1009. The sequence continues at coordinate 15,998 of NZ_JBYHFO010000025.1, forward strand.
AATAATTCGATTTTCAAGTCCGAGAATGACGTCAAGATTTCGTAAGCCAATGTCGGTATCTACGAGACAAACTTTTTTCCCTTGAAGCGCCAACGCAGTTCCAAGGTTTGCTGTTGTCGTCGTTTTACCAACACCACCCTTACCTGATGTAATAACAATAGCTTCTCCCAAACTAGATGCCCCCTTTGAATGTAGATAGTTGTGGCCGGAGGATCCGGAGCTCCTGCAACCGGTCAATCGCGATAAATCCTTTCGGATGGAGATATGCGCATTCCATTTCTGGTCGTTCGGACAAAATGGTGATCTCATCCGTCATTAACTGAACTTCTTCGGCAATCAATAAATGAGTTGCTTCGAGCCATGACGCCGCAATAACCGCATCGCGATTGCCATTAGATCCAGCATGAGCAATTCCTTTTAAACGTCCAAGAACATAAATGCTGCCCGCTGCAACAACTCGGCCGTTCGGATTGACATCACCAATGATAACAAGATCTCCGTCTGCCGTGACCACTTGTCCGGAACGCACGATACCTATGAATGTCTCGGATTGTTTTTCTTGTATTCTTGTATTGCATTCTTCCATTGTAATAACATCACTTTGAATCTTTGATACACGTAAATTTGGTGAGCCGTGAATAATATTCATGATTTCTTTTAAATCACTTTCACTACAGTATCGATTGCCTGTGTCAACTCGCACTTCAGCAAGTCCATCCAATCCATCTTCGGCCACCTTTTTACGAAGTTCGGCAAGTAAATCAGAATAGGCACATTTATCATCGAGCCGAAGAACGAGACCGTCTTTCGTCCCTTTGATTACTACATACTGTTGCTGTTTCGTCAATTGCGTCACCCCGTATTTCTATTGTTTACAGAGCTTCACTATTTTTTAGTAAAACTCGATTATCGATTAACTTCTTAAATATCCATCCGAACATAATGATAAACAGTGAATTTGCAATCATCGTTGGCACAAGTCGAGTCGCCATAAACACTTCTGGTTCTATTGAAGTAATCGATATCATCGTAACAAATCCGTATGATAAAACTTCCAACAAGGCAACCAGTAATAAAGCCAAAAAAATCACTGTAATAATATGCTTATGCACATAACGAATGATGAAAGCTGCAAAATAACAAATCACAGGATAGAGAAATGCATATAACCCAATAATATCAATGTAAAACACATCATACAAGAGGCCAAAGACAATTCCGTATATGATTGCGCGCTGTCTACTATAATAAACTGCAATAAAAATGAGATAAACGATGACAAAACGCGGCACCAAAATATATAGATTGCCTGATACTTCAATGGGTGAAAACAAACTAAAAACGGGTTCAAAGAAAAAAAGTAAAACGGCAATAAGGGGGATGATGAACCTAATCATGATCCATCCTCCCCCTCTGTACCTGCTGTCCCGTCGCCGTCTGTTCCATCTACAACCTCAGAACTCCGCATGGCAATAATGACATGGTCAAGCATGGAAAACTTTGCAGCCGGTCGAATATAAGCCAATTTTGTGAGGCCATAATCATCCGTTGAAACTTCTGTAATTTCACCAATAGGAAGTCCCTTCGGAAAAATACCACCCAATCCAGAAGAAATTACTTTATCTCCAACTTCTATCTTAAAACTAGAGTCAATTCGCTTCATGATGAGTTCACCACGGGCTTGGTCATATCCTTCGATAAGTCCATATGCGGGATCTTTACCAGGAACAACTGCAGAAACACGGAAATTTCTATTTTCAGTTGATAATAATTCAACAGTGGCTGTGGTCGATGAGGTATTAATCACTTTTCCAATCAAACCACTCGCTGTGATGACTGCCATATTTTTCTTAACGCCGTGAGATTGGCCTTTATTAATAATAATCTTTTCTTCCCATTGATCCGGATTTCTCGCGATGACTGTCGCATGTACAGGATTGAACTCGCGTAAATCATCTTCCTTATCAATAATTTCACGTAGACTATCATTTTCAGCTTGTACATCTACGAGTTCAGATTGAACTGCAGCATATTCACTTAAACGTGATTTCAATTTCTTGTTTTCCTCATATGTATTCAAAACCCCGTCGATATTCTCAATAACACCAGTTATGTAATGAGCAGGCTTAGAAAATAACGATTGCCCGAAACCGACGACGTCTTTTACAATTTGTTCTGGTAAGGAGGCGTTTTGCCGATCACGCAAGGTGAATGAAATTAATGCAACGAGGACAATGACCCCGACAAGCAGTAATATCAATCGTTTATTAGAAAAAAATCGCGGCATTGCCTATCCCCCTCGAGTATTCTTTAGTAGGCATATGTAAATCACTCTACTTGTAGAAGAGTGATTTACAGTTTACCTAATTATCGAACTTGCATTTTTTTAATAACATCAAAATTATCCAAAGCTTTACCTGTTCCAATTGCAACACAATCCAATGGATCTTCAGCGATGAACACAGGCATATTTGTCTCTTCAGAAATTACTTTGTCAATGTTTCTTAATAGTGCCCCACCACCAGTTAGAACAATTCCACGTTCCATAACATCTGATGATAATTCAGGTGGCGTTGTTTCTAAAGTCTTACGAACACCTTCAATAATTTGCGTAATCGACTCACGTAATGCATTTGCAATTTCGTCAGATGTAATTTCTAATGTTTTCGGTAAACCTGTTAAGAGGTCTCGTCCACGAATTTCCATCTTCTCTGTTTTTGTCGTTACGTTTGCTGAACCGATATCCATTTTAATCGCTTCTGATGTACGCTCACCAATTGTTAAGTTATATGTTTTACGAATATAGCTTGTAATGGCAATGTCCATTGTATCTCCACCAACACGAATTGATTCACTTGTCACGATACCCCCGAGTGAAATGACCGCAACTTCAGTCGTTCCGCCGCCGATATCAACGACCATGCTACCTGTTGGCTCCCAAACTGGAAGACCTGCACCAATTGCAGCCGCAAATGGCTCTTCAATTGTAAATGCGTCTTTTGCGCCAGCTTGACGTGATGCATCAATAACCGCACGTTGTTCAACAGAAGTAATCCCGTAAGGCACACAAACCATAACATTTGGTTTTTTAAATGAACCACCAGAAGCTTTCATCGCTTCTCTCATATAATGTTCGATCATCGCTGTCGTAATTTCATAATCTGCGATAACGCCATCTTTCATAGGTCTTGTTGCTATAATTGAACCAGGTGTACGTCCGATCATATTTCTCGCTTCACTACCTACAGCGACGATTTCACCTGTATGTGTATTTTTTGCTACAACTGAAGGTTCGCGTAAAACGATCCCTTTCCCTTTTACAAAAACTAGTGTGTTAGCTGTTCCTAAATCAATTCCTACATCTCTTGCACCAAATCCAAACAAATTTGTTCTTCCTTTCTTCTGAACCGCTTATTTACGGCATTCATCAAATCATACACCACATTATAGCGGAAAAGCGAAGAAAGTGATAGTGTCACATGTACCCTTTTTCTTTAAGACTTATGAACTGATGGTCGCCAATTATGACATGATCGATAACTTCAATCCCCATTAATGAACCAGCCTCGCTTAATCTCTTCGTTACTTCTATATCTTCTGGTGACGGCGACGGATTTCCAGAAGGATGGTTATGTGCACAAATAATGGAAGCCGCGGAACGTTTTACCGCTTCGCGAAATATGTCCCTAGGATGTACGATCGATGAATTTAATGAGCCGATAAAAATCGTTTGCTTATGAAGCACTTCATTTTTTACATTTAAAAACAAGACGACGAAATGTTCTTGTGTCAGTCCTGACATATCCGTCATTAAGTAAGCTGCTGCGTCTTCAGGCGAGCGAATAGCGTAGCGACCTTCTGAACGCTTTTGATACAGGCGTTTTCCAAGTTCGGCAGCCGCTAGGAGTTGCACGGCTTTTGCTTGTCCAATCCCATTAATCTCTGTGAATTGCTCCACGGTCGCATCTCGTAAATCTTGAATCTTATCAAACGTCGATAAAACTCGGTTCGAGAGGACAAGCACAGATTCATTCTTCGTGCCTGTCCGAAGCAAAATTGCAATCAATTCCTGGTTCGATAAACTCGGTGCACCTTGCCTAATAAGTCGTTCACGTGGCCTGTCTGCAATATGAACATCTCGAATCATCATTTTAGGTTCGAGATCTATTCCCAGTTCTAATTCCATTGTCAATACACACCACACCTCCGATAACGGATGATGTTGGCAATTGCAGCAATGCGTTTACAGCTATTTCTCATCAATATCTCCCCTTTCAAAAACATTGTAGCGGAGATTATTCAATCAGAAAATTGTGTAAAAAACGTGAAATTGGAACTACGACCTGTTTTTCGGCCTCAATCTGAAATTTTGACACAGTCAGCTTTACTTGAAAAGTGCGCAAGTAAATGAAGGCGAACGACTCGAATATCGTTGGTAAATGAAGTAATAGCGCTTAATTGCTCATTGAAAACCTTCACTTTTTCGTCTTCAGTTTCACCTTCCGAAATTTTTATTTTCTCTACAGTGTCTGCAACTAGTGAATCACGTAATACTTTTGCGTCAACTGCCTCACAGGTTCCTGCAGTTGCTGTGATTTCTTTTCGAAATGTATCATCACTTTCACTGTCCATAATTTCTGTTTCGGTCAAGCCCATTGAAGACCAGATAAAGTACTTATCGCCAATTTGAAAAATAGCAGCTGAAGATAATGACGAGTCTGCCGCTAAAAAAGTTGCAGCAGATTCAGAACTCGAGAAAACCCCATGTTGTCTGGCGAATAATTGAAGTGGCGCAACCGTCGTTTCTACAGGTTCTTCTTTGTTTTCCGGTGCAGGTCCTGCTGTCGGTATTTCAGGTTCTTTTTGATCATTTCCCAACTGCCCATTTGCGCTGACGATGATAAAACCAACGACTGCCACTGCTGCAATTCCAATAATAACCCCTTGAATAATCGCCATTACATACGTGCCTTTTTTAAAGTTTCTGCCAAATTTCATCTCACTTCACCCCGTTCGTCCTGCTTTAACAGAAAGTCTACCCACCGCTCGCCTATGTAAAGCATGCAGTATGATTTCTACTTCCGTTAAGCGCTTATCCCTACAATAACCGTAGCAGAACAAGGGTGAAAAAAAACATGAGGTCTGTCAGCGACCCCATGGAAATTTATCGACTTATGTAAACATCGTCATATACCATTCGACAAGGTTAGTTCCCCAAAAATAACAAATAACCGCTGCAATGGCGATGGACGGTCCAAATGGCACCGGCGTTTTACGGCCTTTTCCAGATTTCCGCAAAATAATAATACCGATAACAGAGCCTATTAAAGCAGCCACAAACAAGGTTAATAACGTATTCACGGTACCCAGTACAAGTCCGATGACAAAAAACAATTTAATATCCCCGCCGCCCATTCCGCCTTTCGACACGACAGCGATTAAATACAGTACACTAAAGCCCACTACAGCGCCCAGTAAGCTATCCCACCAGGGCGTCAGTTGTATGAGCATCCGACAGACCAATAGCGCAACAGCGAACGGGAAGAGCACTTTGTCAGGGATGAGCATATAGGCAATATCAGAGACCGTAATAATGACAAGAAGAGACAAAAATAAAAGCGCCACAACAAGTTCCAAACTAAATCCAAGCATGAAATAAGCCAACGCAAATAAAGCACCCGTCGTGAATTCCATAAACGGATAAATGAAACTAATCTTCGTTTTACATCCCCTGCACTCTCCTCTCAAGAAGATGTAGGAAAAAACCGGAACGAGGTCAAGTACCCCAAGTTTCCGGTTACAGTTTGTACAATGAGAAGGCGGTGACACGATGGATTCTTTTTTTGGCACACGTAGGCCAACGACGTTAAAAAACGAACCGAACACGATCCCATAGATGAAAAATAAAATCATAAACAAAATGTCCATTTAATCCCCCACATCTTCAGAGAAAAACGTCGTGATTTGAACTGAAACATCTAATCGTTTGTCAGGATTTTCCTGCGCTAAGTCAAATTCACCAGGTTGATCGAAATCAACTTCATCAATTCGTACAATCCGCTCAAGTCCTTCGATTTCCTGTAAAAATGTCAAGAGATGCGCATAGTCCAGTACTTGCAAATCGATTCTCAGCGAAATTAATTTCAGTTCCGCTGGCAATAAACTAATATTGATTGGCGTGATTGGCTTCACATCATCTTCAGCATCTGCCTCATCACTAGATTCAGGCTCGCCCTCAGTAACTTCTTCAGTGGACTCCTCAGTCGACTCTTCAGTTTCTTCTTCAACTTCAGGCGTACTAATTGCTTGTGATACTTCTGCATCATAATTATTAAAAGAAATGGCCGTAATTTTCGATTCACTTAGCAACTCGACTTCATGGATGGTATGCAGTAAGTTATCCAACTCACGACTCACAGGAAGTTGTTTACGTAAGTTATATTCATTAGCAGTATCCGTATCGACAACACTTAAAACTGCCACTTGATTTTCCAATTCAGCATTATCGACTTTTAGTTGTTGAATGGTCGATTTAATGCGGGACACTTCTTCCCCTTTTGGAACAATCAAATAATAGTAAGCCACAGCAACTAACAAAAAAGCAATTAGACCAAGCAATGTCACTAACATTTTATTTTCACCTGTTTGCTTCATTGCTCAACACCGCCTGTCCGTAAATAGAACGGATCAATTACGACCGTCAGCTCATTTGTAAAACGCTCTACCGTTTCAAAGCTCTCAGTTTCTTCCTCATCTTCTTCCCCATTACTTGGAACCGGGTCAAATGTGGATATTTCCTCAACTTTCACATCTTGGAAATAAGGGCTACTTGATAAATCATTCACATAAGCCACCACTTCAGCGAGCGATTCAAAATCAATAGAAAACCTGATTTCACTTTCAGAGAAAACATAGTTTCGTAAATATGTATGTTCATTGATGTACTTATTCACTTCTTCCAATAGCGGAGAGACAGGATAAGAGATACTCTCTACAAATTGTACAGACGTTGACAAGTCAGCCTTTTCCGGTTCTTCTAAGACAATAAGGGACGATTCAAGTTCCGTCTTTTCGGCCTGTAATTGCTGCTCATCGTCATTTAAAGAAACAACGGCATTTTTTAACGAATAATATTGAACAGCCACATACGTAACCAGTAATAAAAATACGATGGCCAATATGATGGTGAACCAACGCCTACCTGGTGATGGTCTATCAATCTGCGGGAGCAGGTTAATCTCTGGTGCCAAGGGAATCCTCCTCCTTTTGCGAAAGACCGAGTAAGGCGATATGTTTTCGATTAAAATTTTGATAATGTTTTCTAACGAATTTATCGTCAATGACTTCAACTGGTGTATCTACCGTCGCATTTAATTGCGATTTAATATAATCGACCTCCGGATTGTCACCAACAATCACAATCTGATCCACCGATTTTTCACCCTTGTGGAATGAAAAACGATAAAAGTTCAATATACGTTCAATTTCTAGCACTTGTTCAGCTAACGACAAATGGTAATTAATCATTTCTCCATTAAAGGTAAATACGTTTTCATCCATAACATCTGGCGCATACGTCCAATTTCGAGTCGGTGATTCTGCAGAATGATAGCGAAGAAACTCGACATTTCTTTCTGAATAAATGCTGATAGACAACGTATTAATAGACCAATCAGCGACTAAATAAGACTTCCCTGCTGAAAAGTAGTTCACATTTTTAAAGAATCGTATAATAGACAGCATGCGCACATCCACGACTTTCGGATTTAAATGACAATCTTGAAAGAGTTCCATCGCTTTAATGACTTCTTCAGATGAAGATGCATAGATAGCTGCTTCTCCGTCACCTTCTGTTTGATCATAGACGTCGAGAAGTGGATTTTCAAAAGGTAAATGAATCGTACGGCCGAGTTCCATTTCCACATAGCCTTTTAGTTCACTAGATCTTAATTCTTTCGGGTGGTCAAATGTTCGCATCATGACAGAATGATCCGGAACAAAAAAGCGTAGGTCATGCCGTGAGATATTCCAATCTTTCACAAGACTTTTAAGAATCTCAAAAAAAGCCAGTTCATCTACTAGAACTTCATCGACGATAACGCCAGGTGGGAGTGCATATTCGTATACTTCCGCCGTTTCTAAAACACCATCCTGCGTAATAAGTCCACGGATGACATAATCATTCATTTCAATTGAAGCCACTCTATTTTTATTTCTACGAAACATTCTAGTTGCCCCCTTAGACAGACGGATTGTTCATTTAGCATCGAAGGAAACGAAGTGTGTGGGTCGTTTGCTTGGATGGTGAATGAAAGATAAAGACTACAGCAACTGGAGAGCTGCTGTAGGTAAATTTCTACTCAAGTGCCTCATTTAATTTAACTTCAGTAACTTTTTCCGCATCTTTAATTGCTTTATAATCAGCATTTTTAAGTTCTGAAAGCTTTGAGTATGATACAGTCCAAGTATCTCCTACTTTCTCAGCTGAAAAAGTAGTACTTCCTTCTTCTGCCCCCACACCTGTAATTCCTTCAACAAAAGGTTTAAGGTTATCCTGTGTACAAGATATAGTACCGCTTATAGTTTCATCGCAAACTCTATCAACCGCAGCAATCTTTGCCCCCGCCAAAATATTTGATGATTCAGCTAATAAAGCCTTGTCTTTGGAGTTATTAATAATATTCCCAATCGCTGGAACCGCTATCGCCGCAATAATCGCTAAAATAACAATAACTGCAAGTAATTCAATAAGAGTTAAACCTTTTTCGTTGTTCAGTTGTTTCTTCATATTTTTAAACATTCCGTTTCCCCCAATTTATTATAGTTTTTAGTGCGTTTTGACAAATGCGATTAACTTCTTTGCATCACCTCCTTAAAACTGGAATATTTGTTAAATCTGTTCATACAAGCCAAACATTGGAACCATGATAGCGAGGACGATTGTACCGACGATTGCCGCTAGAAAGACAATCATTAGTGGTTCGATTAACGATTTCAATGTGTCGACAGTCCTGTCAACATCATCCTCATAAAACTCTGCAATTTTTTCTAACATATAATCTAGTGAACCTGTTTGCTCACCAATGGCAGTCATTTGTGTGACCAATGGTGGAAATAGCCAACTTTTTTCGAGTGGCGCTGATAATGTACTTCCTTGTTCCAGGCTCGATCTTGATTCTAATATCACTTTTCCGATGACTGGATTTCCGCTTACTTTTTCTACAATCGACAGCGCATTGAGAATTGGCACGGAACTGCTAAATAAAGAAGATAAAGTCCGCGTCATTCTTGCAATCGCTGACTTTTGCAGCAACTTTCCGAAAACCGGCATTTTTAATAAGAAATAATGAACTTGGTAGTGGAAGGTTTTATTGTTTTTGAACATATAATTGAAGCTAAATATTGCAATTAAAACTAGCAGTAATATCAGCCACCAAAACCCTTGAACAAATTCACTCATCCCCATGACGATAATGGTGATCAATGGTAATTCTGCCCCGAAATCGGCAAACATCGCTGTAAAAGTTGGGACGATTGTTAACATGAGAAACACGACGACGATAATTGTTAGAACGAATAATACCAATGGATACATCATTGTCGATTGGATTTTTTTATTTAACGCATGTTGCTTCTCGTAGTACTGAGCGAGTCTATCTAATGTTTCATCTAAGTTACCCGTCAATTCGCCAGCCTTAATCATATTGACGAAAAGTGGTGGAAATACTTTACTTTCCTTAGCCGACGCATCTGAAAATGCAGTACCGGACCGAATATCTTCTTCCACCGCAAGTAATGCTTTTTTCATGATCTTACTTTCTGATTGGTCAGCAAGTATTTTTGTAGATTCTACGATGGTTATACCTGCACGGATCAGTGTGGCAAATTGGCGGCAATAGACAACAAAGTCCTCGGTTTTAACTTTTCCACCCAACGCAATTTGTGTGTGCAAAATATTTGTTGAGACTGTAATTTCTCTTGGGTTAATGCCCTGCCTTCGAAGTTTTTCAACCGCTGCATCTTCAGAATCAGCAGATATGACACCTTTTTTGAATGCACCTGTCGAAGTTCTTCCGCTATATTTGAAAACAGTGGACATCAGTATTCACCTACAGTCAAAAACGCTTTAGCTTCACTAGAATTAATGACGCCATTCGTAATTAATTGTTGAATAGATGATTCTAATGTATGCATGCCTAGACTTCGGCCCGTTTGAATACTATTTTGTATTTGATGGACTTTTTCAGAGCGGATTAAATTTGCAATCGCTGGTGTTTGCACTAATATCTCAGTCGCAACTACTCGTCCGCTTCCTTTTTTGTTGATAAACAATCGTTGTGAGACAATTCCTTGTAAAACGTTTGCCAACTGTATTCTAACTTGATTTTGTTGATGTGGTGGAAAAACGTCTATGATTCGATCAATTGTTGTTGCGGCACTACTCGTATGTAACGTCGCCAATACTAAGTGACCTGTTTCAGCTGCGGTTATGGCCGTCGAAATCGTTTCAAGATCCCGCATTTCTCCGACAAGAATGATTTCAGGATCTTGTCTAAGGGCTGCACGGAGTCCATTGGCAAAAGAGCCAGTATCAGTACCTACTTGACGTTGATTGACGATAGACTTTTTATGTTCATGTAAATACTCAATCGGATCTTCTAATGTGATGATATGTTTTGCTGAATTTGTGTTAATATAATCAATCATCGATGCCAACGTTGTTGACTTCCCTGAACCTGTAGGTCCGGTTACTAAAATCAGCCCATGTGGTTTACTTGCAAGATCATGTAACACCGACGGCATGCCCAATTGTTCAAAAGTTGGAATTGTTGACGGGATGAGACGCGCTGCAATAGAAATTTGGCCACGCTGATGAAATGCATTCACACGAAAACGACATAAATTGCCGAGCACATAGTTAAAGTCGGTTTCACCCTTTTGTTCGAATTCTTCAACTTTAATTTTCGGGATCAACTTTTTGGCCACTTGTTCCAAACCTGTCGATGTCATTACCGTTTGATCTAGTTGTCGGAGTTGACCATCGACCCGATAAACCGGCGGAATTCCATGTGAAAGATGTAAATCCGACGCGCCTTCTTCATATGCTTTCGTTAACAGTTTGTCAATTGTATTCGGCATTTCATCACATCCTTTATTCTGATGTTGCAACGCGTAGAACTTCATCAATTGTTGTGAGTCCTGCCGCGATTTTTTCAAAACCATCTTCGACAAGCGTTTTATATCCGTGACTTCTTGCGTATGCTCGAATCACGTCAGGTCTTTCTTTATTTAAAATTTGCGTTTTAATCTTGTCGTCGATTGTTAAAACTTCATGAATCGCTAAACGGCCTCGGTAGCCCGTGTCATTACACGAAGGACATCCTTTTCCTTCTGTGATCTGGTCAATCGTAACACCGTAGCGATTAAAAATTTGTATTTCATGTTCATGCGGCGCTCGCTTTTCCCCGCAGTCTAAACAAACTCTTCGAACAAGTCGTTGCGCCATAATGCCAAGAAGTGAAGAAGATAATAAAAATGTTTCAATCCCCATATCTATTAATCTTGAAATAGATTCAATGGCGTTATTTGTATGTAAAGTACTTAAAACGAGATGTCCCGTTAACGATGATCGAATAGCAATTTGCGCCGTTTCGATATCTCGAATTTCCCCAATCATAATAACATCAGGGTCTTGTCTAAGAATCGACCGCAGCCCAGATGCGAACGTTAATCCCACTTCTTCTCGAACTTGAATTTGATTAATGCCTTCTAATTGATATTCAACTGGATCTTCAACTGTAATGATATTAACGGCTTCATCGTTCAAATAATTGAGACCTGCATACAATGTAGAAGATTTCCCTGAACCTGTTGGCCCAGTGAGTAATATAATACCATTCGGCTTTTCCAACATTGCATGGAATTTCCGATAGTTTTCATCAGAGAATCCAAGATTATCCAAACTATTTAATGCATTACTAATGTCGAGAATACGCATAACGATTTTTTCACCGTAAATCGTCGGCAAAGTTGAAAGCCGAATATCGATGGGTCGATTATTGACAATGCTTTTAATACGTCCATCTTGTGGTAAACGGTTTTCAGTAATATTTAAATCGCCCATAATCTTCACGCGTGCAACGATAATGTTTTGCATTTTCTTTGGTATTGAACGGTCATTCCGCATGACACCATCTACCCGGTAACGGATTTTCAATTCCGTATCTTGTGGATCGAAGTGAATATCACTGGCTCGTTGCGCAACCCCATTGGCAATAATTTGGTTAACAAGTCGGACAATGGGTGAATCGTCATCTGTCATCTGCGCCTCATCATCAATATCTGCCGGTTCTGCATCGATAATCGCTTCATCCATCGATTCTTGCAGATCATAATACTTTGTAATCGCACGGAAAATATCATCTTTTGCAGCGATGTTTGTTTCTATTTGGTAACCCGTCGCCATTCGAACTTCTTCGATCACGAAGTAATCCATCGGGTCACTCATCGCAATCAACAATTTATTACCGTTTTTACGAACAGGCATGATATTTGCACGTTTTGCCAATTCTTTCGGCACGATATGTATTAGTTCAGGATCAATCGTTTGTTGACTTAAGTAGATACGTGGAACACCTAGCTGCGTTTCAAGAACTTGCAGTAATTGTTGTTCTGTTATAAGTCGTTGTTCTATTAAATAGTCGCCAATTTTTTGTTCTCTTTCTTTATTGACCAATGATTCTTCTAGTTCTACTTTTGAAATAATATTCGATTCTACTAACATATCACCAAGTCGTTTTCGAGTTGCACGTTTCATGGAAAGTACCTCCCGTCTCTATTTTTCATCGGAAGTGATTAAGTTTCCGCCCTTATCATATATCTGCTCGCCATTATCTCCTGCTGACTCTTGTGCTTTTTCCGTTGTCGTCTCTGATTCAACCTCATTAGTTTCTGTTTCGATAACCGAAGTACTCACGCCACCTTCTGCTGCTGTTGGCGGGGTAGTTACAGTATTTTCTTCAATAGCTGTTTCTATTGGTTGTTGAGATGAAACTAGGATAACTTTATTTTTAGGCGGATAAAAATCGCGACTAACGAGCATTTCATCTTCATATGAAGAATTTATTTCAGATATATTTTTATAGACTTTAATCCGCAAACCGTCTTTTCCATTTTCTATTACTTTTTCTTGTCCAATGGCCAAGTCTGCAGAAAGTCTATAAATCGTTCTCGGTTTGATGATTTCTTTATCAGATATTTCATACGATATTTCGTAGTTCGATTTAAAGGAATACAATTCTACAATTAATTTCCCATCCCGGATTTCCGCTGAGATGATAAACGGGGTTTCGGTTTCGTTATTGAATTTTAAATCCTGTGATCTTGCTTGATTTACTTTTGCTTCAATCCCCGCTTGTAAATAATTCGGCAACATATTTTGAGAATGTCGTTCGAGTATATTTAAATCTGTTTGTAAAACTGCGCTATATAAAGTTGAGGCTACGAAATCGGCTGTTCCTTCACTATATAACCCCTCAACACCCTCTAACATTTCTAGAAATGAAAAATGTTCACTATTGACAATTGTTGTGTTGTTTAAGGCTTCGGCAATTAATGAAATACCTGTTCCATCGACCACAACATCTTGAATTTCAAAAGCAATTCTTTCTAAATTCTCTTTGGCTAGTTTTGCTTCCGTCGCCTCAATTGGTCCAGTTCTTAAATACGCAGCATGTTCTACAACTGTATTTAATGTTTCATCTATGTAAAATAAACGAGCTTCTTTTAGTAAGTTCTTAATCTCTTCGTCAACAATTACCTCAATTGGCAGTTGAATATTTTCTTGATCTTCCCAAAATGTATACCAAGGTGTTTTAGTTAATGCCATATACTGATCCACTGTTTTACTAATATCAAACGTAAAAAAAGAACTGGGAACTGTAATCTTCGCGCTTGTCCCTTCGATGATCACGTCATTGTTTTTCCACTTTTGAACTTCAGAAGCTAATTGTGACTGTATATCTATCTTTTTCGTTTCAGTAATTTCAATTCCGGCAATTGTTGCATTCGCAGATCCATCCTTTGCAGAAGCCTTGATCGTTGGACTGATGACTTGATATAAAAGAAATACTAAAATTACAGAACATACTATTGTAAAAACCGACTTCTTATTCAACGACAATCCCCCTTTATTCAACAACAATCTCTTAATAACTTCTTTTTCATCTGTAAAATACTATTATTTACAAAAAAACCAATTCCTTATTTTCAGTTTATACAATGGGATAGTAAAAAGCAACTAGATTATTTCACAATTTCGTGTCATTAATTAAAATAGCAAAAAATAATAGTTCAAATTACTCATATAAAACACCAAAAAATAACACTTCCGAATTATATAGAATAATTCGAATGTGTTATTTCAATTAAGAGAAGGTATTTACACCTACTTTACACTGTAGATGTTTCTTTAATAATTTACTTTTGTACCGGCTACCTCTCCGTCTTCATAAACGCCAACTAAATTTCTACCCGATTGTTTCCCACCAATATACATTGCTCGGTCCGCATTACGCAGTAAGTCTTTTGCTGAAGTCGCATCATCTGGAGCAGTCGAAACGCCTAAACTGACCGTTATATTCACCTTTATTGGTTTCCTGTCTTCTAGTAAGTCCATTGTTAAATCTGGCGTTATTAAGAATTCTGTTTTCTCAACTTCTACTCGAATTGCTTCCGCAAGTTTTGTCGCATCACCCTTTGAACAATTCGGTAAAATGAAAACAAACTCTTCCCCCCCGTATCTTGCCAATGTCTCATTCATCGTCTTGAAGTTTTTCAGCGTTTTAGCAAGCTTGACTAAAATCACATTGCCGCATTCATGTCCGTACATATCATTGATACTTTTGAAAAAATCAATATCTAACATAATGACAGACAAGTTTTCGAGTTTTCCTTTTTGAAGTTTGCGAACGTCTTCTTCTAATTTCGTTTCTAAATAAGAAAAGTTATAGAGCTTCGTTAAGCCACAACGCTCACTCTTCTCAATCGTTGTTTCATAAAACCTTGCTTTTACTAATGAAATAGCGAAATAACCGGTTAAGATATCAATAAATTGAATACTTTCAGGTAGGAACATGTTTTTCCTAAAGGAAGTTAAGATTAGAAATCCTTCCGTAACATCATTTCGAATAATCGGTGCTGTTAAAACACTTCGTATGTCCTCGTTAAATTCAATATTGCTCAAAGCTCGTATTTCTTTTTTATTGAAATATATTCTTATGAAAAAAGCATCTAACCCATCATCGATTTTTTTTACATCGTAAAAAGAAAGATCTTTTACCTCTTTTGTGATCCCAGCTGGCCCATTGCCTATTAAGGGAATCAGTTGATTGGTATCTCTTCGAAAATCAACGACATATGCATGGTCATATGGAACAATATCCTTTAATTTCAACAAAAATGTTGCTGAAACCTCGTCATATAACAGTCGGTCAGCAAGTTCGCGACCAATTTTAGCTGCACTTGAAAGTTGGTCATTCACTGTGTTGGCGTTATTGAACATCCGGCTGATCAACATAACAACGACGAAAGGAATCCCCAGTAACAATAATGATTTATTGCCGAGGTGGTCATTTAAGAAGTAAAGTGCAATTCCAAACGGCACCATAATCAGTGTGGATGCATAATCCCATAACGCTCCTTTTGAAGTTAAAGAGAAAATATGTGAATTGAAATAAAAGTATATTTTTAACAAATAGTTATTTATGAGCGAATAAGAAATTGCATAAATGAGTCCTAGGAAAAGAACTTTTGTAAAGTCCGACGAATCAATCGTTCCCCCTACTGCATGGAAAACAATTCCGCTACCTATTGATGTAACCGCTAAAATCGTAGAGTTCACAAATAGCTTATGCGTAATGGGTAGTCTGCTTTTTTCAGTAAAAAGAAGGAAAAACATCGCGACTTGCATGACAATCAATTCAATAAAAACACCGTATTGTAAAAGGATTGATAATGTAATCCAACGTTCCAATGAAATCGTCATATTTTTAAATCTTAACGGGAGTAGCATCGTTAAAAATATTATCAGAAATAGTACGATGAGATTCATCCAATCAATTTCTTTTGAAGGAAAATATGCTTTAGCCAAGAAAAAAGAAAGTGGAACAACTAGAAGCCAAATAAAGAACATAATAATTTGTTGTTTTTTAGAGACGTTCAAAGTTATTTCCTACCTTTCTTTACTTTACATAGCCCGCGACTCGATTTCGTCCAGCTTGTTTTGCACCAAGATAAAGCGATCGATCTGCATAAGATAACATCGTTTTTGCATCTTCGCTATCTTCCGGCGCTGTGGATACGCCAATACTAACAGTTATAGAAATCAGCACAGGTTCAGTTTGATATGTCAGACTTGGATACACTTGAAATGAATATTTTTCAATTTCCGATCGAATGCTTTCCGCTAAAAGCTTTGCCTCATCAGCGGACATGCCCGGAAGTATGAAAGCAAATTCTTCTCCACCATACCGGCCAACGATTCCATTTTGTGGCACAAATTGATTTAGAATACGCGCAACCATTTTTAAGACTTCGTTTCCGTTTTGATGTCCGTAGGTATCATTCACTTCTTTGAAACGATCAATATCGAGCATCAGGACTGATAATTGGTCGACCAGCCTATTATTTACTTGCGCCATCTCGTATTCTAATCTTTCCTCTATATATTGATAATTATATAGTTTCGTTAATGCGCAGCGTTCACTTTTAATCACCTTTTCTTCAACATGACGCGCTTTTTCCACGGAAACTGTGAAGTATGAACATAGAATATCTAATATTTCAAGATGATATTGTTTAAAAGCTGATTTTCTTTGTGTCGAAAGAAATAGCACTTTCACAACTTCTTGGTTTCGATGAATTGGTAAACAAAGGACACTTTGCATGTCATCAGGACCGTAGTGTTGCGATACTTTTTCCCAACCATCACGATTCGAATAGATAAGTGCCTTATTCCACATAAGCGCGAATCCCGCGATTTCTTGAGCAACTGAGCATTTATTCAACTTACTGTCAATAAACTCACCGTTTTCATAGGAACGCATTAATGACAACAAACCATCCTCATGGTTAAATAAGTACGCATATTCAACGTTAAACATTTCTGATACTTTTCCAACAAATTCATCGATAACCTTTTTTTCCGTCACATAATTCGAAAGTCGGTGACCAATTTCTCCTGCCCGTTGTAAATGGCTATTAATCTCTTCCGTATGATTATTAATTTGAAGTACATAGGCGATAAGGATAAAAGGAATTCCAAGTAAATATAAAGCTCCAAATCCAACATATTCAATTAAAAAGTAAATCGTAAGCGCAAATGGAATAACGCCAAAATCTATTGCATAATCAAATGCGACTTTATTTGATAAATAATTGGAGGCTTGATCCTTATAACTTCCATATAATTTAACGATTAAATCCTTAAAGAATGTATGAGATAATTGATAACAAATAACAAATAAGATGAATGGCCAAAAATCCAATACGCCAATTTCTCCACCAACTAAATGGAATATTGCAGCGCTGAAGATGGACGTGACAAAAAATAAAGTTGAATTTTTAAAGAATCGGGTTCGTTTAAGGTTCGAATTTTCAAATGAGAACACGATCGCAATAATTGAAATTTGCATCACGATGATTTCCGCTATGATTCCGTATTTAAGAAACACAGGTATTGTTACCCACCCGATGAGTAAAAGTGGTTGATCCCCACGTTTAATCGGATAATACAGTGTAACAAAACCAAATAATGTATAAACTAAGATATGTAACCAATTAATGCCTTCGATTCCGTATGTTACAAGTAAATATATAGCCCCAGGCGGAACTATGACTAACCACACAATCAAAGCCCATAAAGTAGTGCGATTATTGGTTTTCAACATAGTTCACCCCCTATTACTTATTATCATTTTTTTGTTGAATATACTGAAATCTTAACAAACAAAGATTAGTTTGTCACCTTAGCAATCAAATTTACGTTGAAATAAATATAATTGCCTATCGGTATAACAGACTAGCAAGCAGATAAAGTGAACCTGTGACTACTTGCTTATTAAGTTTATTTTCACCCAGTTCAATAGTTCTATTCAGTACAGATATTACTTTTTTATTGGGATGTGCACATTTTCCCATCAATTCATCTCCACTTGCAGCTTCTTTATGCGGGAATGTGATGAATGTGAAAGAATTTGCGACAGGCATTAGTTCATCAAGGGTTCCTTTTATGTCTTTACCTTTTAACATGCCAACCATAAAATCTACTTTCTCCCCAGGAAACTCGGATTTAATCGTTTCTGTAAGGGCCTTTGCGGCAGCAGGATTATGTGCGCCGTCCAAAAAGACACCTGGTGCCATTTCTTGAAAACGATGTGGAAGTGTCGTTTTCGCAACTGCGCTGTCGACTTTATCATGAGTAAGCTGAACTTTTGCAGTGAGTAATGCTTGAATCGAGACGGCAGCATTTCTACTTTGATGTTCACCTTTCATTTTTCGCACAGATAATCTAAAGTGTTGTTGTCCATGAAATTGATCTTCTGTGACTCTGAAATCTGCACCATAAATTTGAAGTGTGCTCTCTTTTTCATTTGCTGTTTTCGAAATCACTTCTAGTGCTTCCTTCGGTAATGGCCCAACGACAACAGGGATTCCCTTTTTAATAATCCCCGCTTTATGTTTTGCTACTTCATGTAAAGTCGTTCCAAGAAAATTTGTATGATCCAGCGCAATCGATGTGATGACTGAAACAATTGGCGTAATCACATTTGTGCTGTCGAATAATCCACCCATTCCCGTTTCAAGCAATACATAATCAGGTTGAAAACGATTAAAAGAACAAAATGCTGCTACCGTCAAGAGTTCAAAATCAGTTAATAGCCCACTAAGATTCGCATTTTTCATTTCTTTAAAAGTTTCATTTAATTCCTCTTCAGAAATTGATGTTCCGTTCAATCGAATTTGATCATGAATGTCGAAAATTGCAGGAGATGAAAAAACACCGGTTGAATACCCGTGTTCGCTTAATAAAGACTCCATAAAGGCAATTGTTGATCCTTTGCCGTTTGTTCCTGTTACATGAATGACTTGTAATGATTTTTCAGGATTCCCCAATAATTTTAATGCTTTTTCTATCGCGGCAAGTCCTGGTTTAATCTCATTATCACTTTCAATTCCCCATCGTTCTTTATATTGTTTCATTTTTGGAATCATCTTAAGTCCCCCGTATGGTAAAATATGATTAGCTAATTATATCATGACCGGGGGAAATTTTATGTATAGTTGTTGGGTAATTTATAACGGCAGTTTAACCAGTGATAAATTTAAAGACCAAGCTGTTTTACTAAAAGAAGCTGCTGAGCGTGCAGGTATTAGTACTATGTTAAAGAAAAATTATGAAGTGTTAATGGATTTGTCGGCTGAATTTGCAGCACAACCAGACTTCGTTGTTTTTCTGGACAAAGATATCCTACTAGCAAAGTTTTTGAAAGATAAAGGGATTCGTATATTTAACGATCCAATTGTTATCGAAACTTGCGATAATAAGGCAAATCAATATTTGGAGTTGTCGAAACATGGCATTCCAATGCCCCAAACGATCATTGCACCAAAAGTATATCCTGCATTTACAATTGCGGATTCTGGTTATTATGAAAAAGTACTTTCTACTCTCGGACTTCCCATGATTATTAAGGAAGGGCACGGATCCTTTGGGATGAAGGTTTATTTGATCGAGACGGAAGAAGACTTTTATTCAAAAGTAGAGTCTCTGCGGGGCATCGATTATGTCTTTCAAGAATTTGTCGAATCCAGTCGTGGACGGGACATTCGTGTCAATATTGTCGGCGGTGAAATTGTCGCAGCGATGTACCGTCACTCAGAAACGGATTTTCGCGCCAATATTACTAATGGTGGTGTCGCTGAAGTGATTAAGTTAACAGAAGCCCAGAAGAATTTAGCGTTACGAGCTGCGGATGCGGTTGGAGCTGAATTCGCTGGCGTCGATCTACTGTTCGGAGAAAACGACGAACCACTTGTCTGCGAAGTAAATGCCGCCGCCCACATCCGAAACATATACAACGTCACAGGCGTTAACGTCGCTGATTCAATGATTGCGTACATATTGAGGGAAATTCAATGATTGGTTATGTCTATTACGCGAAGGAAGAATCGGTTAGAAATCATGCGTTTATAAAGGATTTGAAAAACGAGGCTGCTCAAATCGGCATCGAATTGCGATTAATTGTGGATGATGAAACACCAGAAATGAATGCAGATTTTATTTTGTTTAGGGATCGAAATCCAGACAAAGCAAAAGCATTTGAAGAACAAGGTTTCCGCGTTTTCAATCGCGCGGAAGTGAATAGAATTGCGAATGACAAACTTCAGACATTCCAACTCGCCTCATTATTAGGTGTGCCCGCGGTTCCAACAAGCAAACTGCGAGCAATTGAGGAAATTGAATCCTATCCAGTTGTATTGAAAACAGTTGATGGTCACGGTGGAAACGAAGTGTTTCTTTGTAAATCTGCTGAAGAAGCTGAAGCGTTCATGGAAAATTTTAGCAACCTGATCGTTCAACCCTATATCGAATCGAACGCAACCGATGTTCGTGTATTTGTGATTGGTGAAGAAATCATTGGCGCTGTTAAACGAACAGGCCAAGGATCATTTAAATCCAACTACACATTGGGTGGATTTATTGAAAAATACATATTGTCCAGTTGGCAGGAAAAAGAAGTCGTCCGGATTGCAAGAGCGCTGAAAAGCGACTACATCGGAATCGATTTTTTACTACTTCCCGATGGTCACTGGCTTTTGAATGAAATTGAAGATCCTGTAGGTGCTAGATCATTGTATGTAACACATAATTTTTCAGTGGCGGAGAAATTGATAAGGTATATTAGCGGGTGATCCTATATCAACGAATCGCTTACTGGTCGCAGCAAAAAGAGTAACCGCTCGTCACTTTAACAAGAGAGGAAAAATAGGAGTTACTCTTTTCAAGCTGGCAACCGCATTTCTACGGTATGCACTAGGATTACTAATTTAAAGGTACCTGACACAAACATTCACGATAATTCAAACACTTGTAAATTAATACACGTCTTATAGACTTACTATCAGATTTAATGAATACTTATACAATTATAGCGTATTGCCAGAATAGTTTTTGACACAGGTACCCAATACTGTGTTCAAATACTATCAAATAACTTTCTTGAAATAGTTTCATTCATTTTAAATTCTTTTTATGTTGACCATAACCGCTGCGCTTTTATCTTACATACGTCGCTTCAATTTGTTCTCTTAAATCCCATGTATGAATTTGATAATAACTTTCAGAACCATTTCCTTGATTTCTAGGTCCAGGTAAAGTACACCCTTTAAATTTAGTGTATTCAGGATTAAAACTTCGATATCCTTTCGGATCTTTCTTAACTCCATTTTGGTATACATCACCTAATACAAATATCTCCCCATGACCGCCTTTCTTAGTAATAATAGGTGGCAAATAGGCATCTCCATAGACAAAAATATTTGTTTCATTTTTAGTGTGGAGTTCATTAATAACTGTAAAGTTTCCTTGTATTGCAAAACAACTGTGCGTTCCCGAATTCATAGTATCTTTAACATAAAAATCGCCTGCAACCGTTAACATTAGACCTTTACCATTACCAACATTAACATTATTCGCTTTCAAGTGATTCTTTACAGTTATGTTACCTTTTTGTGAGTCTATTACATTTACATTAACAAAATCATTAATTACTTTCTCTTCTTTTTTATCACATTTTTGATCCGGACATGGCCAAATGTTTATTTCTTTGCTACCAATTGGACGTGATGGTGGCAAACCACCTTCACCATTGCCACTTCCGATTCCCTTATCTTCTTCAACTATCACTGTGAAATTTGATTCAGGTAATGTTATCATAAGATTTGCATTGATTTCAGCCTCACCAGAAATTCCGGATTTTCCAACGCTATTGACGGTAAGTTGAATTATTTTACTGTCTTCATCATAAATACAACCTAAGTCTATTGCTACACCCGTTTTCTCACTAAGGTTAACTGTGTAGCTATTAGAACCCTCAAATGTCGGCTTGTTACTCGTTGTTTGTTTTTCAGCTAAGCTAGAACAAAATTCCTGATTCTCAGTATTCAGGCTTTTCTCTATATCTTCTCTTTTTGTAGACTTATCCTTAATTTTAATAAGTTCTTCGTTATGTACCACTAACATTTCCTCTACTTCTGCCTTGTAATGCAAAATCCCCATCTCCGCCTGATGTCGTGCCTGTACTTGTTCTTCTTTCTTATCAAACTGTTTCGTTGCGGATGCGTTCATGGAGAGTAGACTCACACCAAGAATCGTGAAGACGACTACGACCATTAAAACTATCAATAATGCATTGCCGTTTTCATTTCGCCTAAGCTTCACTTTCATTCCCCCATTATCGTAGCTTACTTAAAGTCGTGTCGATCGTATAAGAAAGATTATCTTTAGTGAGCTTTAATTTAATTGGCGTAGATTCATTTCGATCAATTATAATTTCATTTACAATTATAGTTTTTACTTCATCTTCGTTTATAATTTCTTCAATTACCTCATAATGATACCCTTCAGAAATAACAATATCATTCATTTCAAGTTTGTTAGGACTCGTTTCCAATTTTATGGTTGCATCATCAAGTAGTAAGTACTCATTCCTTATCGTCTCCAAAATATAATTCGCTTCTTGTTGAAGTGTTTGATTTGTGACAGTTCGATCAGAAGCTTTTTTTCCATTAATAAAAACTGAAGTGACTAAGGTGATGATTATGCCGACGATAGCAAGTACTGCAAGTAGTTCGACGAGTGTAATTCCACGTTCATTTCTCATGGCGAATCCTCATAATACATTTCTGTAACAAATGACGACTTTTTAGTTCCAGTCTCGAGTGTGGAGTTAACTGTAATTATAGCTTTATGTAAGTTCACACCTGATGGGCCATCTCCAATTTTAATAGATACCTCGTAACCATCATAGCCAATCTCCGAAAATTCTTCACCCACACTTTTTCCTCTATACTCGTTCGCCCTTACTTTGGCGACTACATCTTCCGCAACTTGAACGGCTGTCAGTTTCTCGTTATTGAATTTTGTATGCTTGGCTGACTGAAGAAAGAGATTTGTGAAGGTAACGAGTACAATGGATAGAATCACAACTGCTGCGAGAATTTCGACAAGCGTCAAGCCTTTATCATTCTTAGTATATCTTTTCAAAGCCGTTCACCCCAATCACAATCTATTATCAAAAACTACTACTCTATACCTATTTATATTATTTATTCTTAAGTTTCGCAGTATAATATACATCTATATTACCATATAACATAACTCGGATGTCAATACAGACATAACTGTGTTTATTTATGCCGAATATTGACTCAATAAATTCCGAAAATTTAAACCCCCGTCAAAGTAAATTGCGGGGGTCTGCTTCTTACTATTTTTAAATTTCTTCCAATTCCTTCATACGCTTCTCAACAGTCGCATATTTCTCAAGGTAATCTTTTTCTTTCGCACGTTCCTCAGCAACAACTGCTTCAGGTGCATTTGAAACAAATCGTTCATTCGCAAGTTTACCTTGAACGAGCTTCACTTCACTTTGCCATTTCTTTAGCTCTTTCGCTAAACGCGCTAATTCTTCGTCAATATTCAACAAGCCTTCAAGTGGTAAGAACAATTCTGCGCCTGTAATAACGGCTGACATTGTTTTGCCTGGTGCTTCGATTCCTTTACCAATTGTTAATGGTTTTGGATTACAGAAACGTTCAATGTATTTTCGATTCGTTTCGAAAATCTCGGCTGTTTGATCATCTCTTGTTGAGATATAGAGCGGAACTTCTTTACTCATTGGTGTGTTTACTTCTGCACGGATATTTCGAACAGATTTAATGATGTCCATGAGCAATTTCATTTCAGATGCACGCTCTTTATTGGACAGGGATTCATCTACTGTTGGCCATGCTGCGATTGTAATTGATTCGCCTTCGTGTGGAAGGTTCTGCCAGATCTCTTCTGTAATGAATGGCATGAATGGGTGTAGAAGACGCATTGTATTATCAAGAACATACGCAAGTACTGAACGCGTCGTCTTTTTCGCTGCCTCGTCTTCCCCGTACAATGGCAACTTCGCCATTTCGATGTACCAATCACAGAAATCATCCCAGATGAATGTGTAGAGTGCACGGCCGACTTCACCGAACTCATATTTATCGGCAAGATTTGTTACTTGTTCGATGGTTTCATTCAAACGCGTTAAGATCCAAGTGTCTGCAACAGATTTTTCGCCGGATAGATCGATTTCGTCATATGTCATTCCGTCCATATTCATAAGCGCGAAACGAGATGCGTTCCAAATTTTATTGGCGAAGTTCCAGTTGGATTCAACTTTTTCAATCGAGAATTTGATATCCTGCCCTGGTGATGCGCCTGTTGAAAGTGTATATCTAAGTGCATCGGCACCGTATTTTTCGATAACTTCCATTGGATCGACACCGTTATCTAGTGATTTAGACATTTTTCGACCTTCAGCATCACGTACTAAACCATGAATTAGCACATCTTTAAATGGACGTTCTTCTGTAAACTCAAGACCTTGGAAAATCATGCGTGACACCCAGAAGAAAATAATATCATAACCTGTAATAAGTGCATCTGTCGGGTAATATCGTTTAAATTCCTCATTATCTACGTCCGGCCAACCTAATGTTGAAAAAGGCCATAATGCTGATGAGAACCAAGTATCTAAAACGTCTTCATCTTGTTTCCAGTTTTCACTGTCGGATGGCGCAACACTTCCAACATGTACTTCACCAGTTTCTTTATGATACCAAGCTGGAATTCGGTGGCCCCACCAGAGTTGTCGAGAAATACACCAATCATGGACATTTTCCATCCATCTTAAGTACGTATTTTCAAATCGACTTGGGACGAAGTTTACTTTTCCGTCGCCTTTTTGAAGGTCAATTGAAGCGTCAGCAAGTGGTTGCATTTTAACAAACCATTGTGTTGATAGATAAGGTTCAACTACTGCGCCACTTCGTTCAGAATGACCGACCGAGTGAAGATGTTCTTCAATTTCAAAAAGAACGCCCATTTCTTGGAGATCTTTGACGATTTGTTTACGACAGTCAAAACGGTCCATTCCGTTGTATTTACCAGCGAGATCATTCATCGTTCCGTCTTCATTCATCACAAGAACGCGTTCTAAATTATGACGGTTCCCAATTTCAAAGTCATTTGGATCGTGTGCAGGTGTGATTTTAACTGCACCGCTTCCGAATTCCATGTCCACATAATCATCGGCGATAATTTCAATTTCACGACCAACGATTGGAAGTGTAACTTTCTTACCGATTAAATGTTTGTAGCGCTCATCTTCAGGATGAACCGCAACCGCCGTATCACCGAGCATTGTTTCAGGACGCGTTGTCGCAATTTCAATGCTGCCCGTGCCATCTGTTAATGGGTAACGCATATGATAGAATGCACCCTGCACATCCTGATGGATCACTTCAATGTCGGATAAAGCCGTTTTCGTTTTTGGGTCCCAGTTAATAATATATTCACCGCGGTAAATTAAGCCTTTATTGTATAGTTTAATAAAGACTTCTTGGACCGCTTCAGATAGGCCTTTATCTAACGTAAAACGCTCACGTGTGTAATCCAGACCCAGTCCGAGTTTAGCCCATTGCTCACGGATATGAGAAGCGTATTCTTCTTTCCAATTCCATGTTTCTTCAATGAACTTTTCGCGTCCCAAGTCATAACGGGATTTCCCTTCAGTACGGAGGCGCGCTTCAACACGAGCTTGTGTCGCGATCCCTGCATGGTCCATTCCTGGAAGCCATAACGCATCGTATCCTTGCATCCGTTTCATGCGCGTTAAAATATCTTGCAGGGTTGTATCCCAAGCATGGCCTAAATGGAGTACGCCTGTTACGTTCGGCGGCGGAATCACGATTGTATACGGTTCTTTTCCACTTTTAGGTTGAGCTTCAAAGTATTTTCCTTCAAGCCACCATTTGTATCGGCCATTTTCAATTGTCTGTGGTTCGTATTTTGTTGGCATTGATAAATCGTCAGTTGACATGGATAATTCCTCCTTTGATAAAAGAAAACTATTTTTTGGAACAAAAAAACTCCATTCGTCTAAAAAAAGGACGAAGGAGTTGTTCGCGGTACCACCTTTATTTGTGCACAGCAAAAAAATGTACACCTCAAAATTGTATAACGGCTTCAAACCGGTTTTCACTAATGAGGAATGCTCCTGTTCATGAAAACTGCTCCCGGGGGACGTTCAGTGAATTCTTTACGGGGCCTCTCACCATTGGCACCCTCTCTTTAGAAAATAATGTCACGTACTCTTCCCGTTCAACGCATCTCTATGCAGTTGAGTTGATTATATAGGAAATCTATTGTGTACGTCAAGTAAATCAAGAAAGGATTGTGAGATGAGAAAAGGCTATAATCCATATCTATTGCCACCCTGGCTGCGAAAAACAAGATTTTATTGCAAAACGATCATCATTCCCATTACTGTTTTTCAATTAATACGCATGTTGATTGTTCCTACCACCGGTGATTTTTTACTTTTAGTTATTCTCGTTGGATTAGCTTTCGCTTTGTACCGGGACATTATTTGAAGTGAAGAGAGTTGTTGAAATACCATCATCTAGCTCTGTCATGAACGCCAATATTTCATCAGATTCCTCGTAAGCAATTGAGACATTTTCGTATTTGACTGCGTGTTCGGTAGCAGGTTCATTCTCAGCTACTTCGGCAACCTCTTCTGTTTTGGGTGCTTCATTTCCCTGTACTTTTGCAGCATTTCCCGTTTTTATTGCTTCTTCTACTGTGCTTTCAACTTGTTCCGGTTTCGTACTATCTTCTTGCACAACTACCATTTCCCTATACGAACATTGCACTTCCCATATCACTGAAATTTCACCTTGTCCTTCTGTTTCACATAGCGCATTCGCCGCTGTAATGTTTAAAGGATCATTCGCCTCAGGTGGCAGATCAATATTAAACGGAACCGCATATTCAAAATAACCTACATCCCCGTTAAGTTCTACATCATCAATTAAAATAGCAGATTCTTTCCGCTCTGATGCAGGAACCTCTAAGTCAAATTGAACATCTACTGCTAGATGGTAAATACCAGTCATTCGGACCGAATCATTAGATCGATCAATTTTAAATCTAGGCGTCACCTTAACCGATTCTGTCCCCATCGGCGTTCCCGTTGTTCTCGGAAATACAAAGTCCTCTTTCATTTGCCATTGTACAGTTTTCATATTTTTCTCCTCCTATTCCCTCACAAACAATTGTATGCGTGGTGATTAGTTGTTAGAAGAAGTTTTGAAGAGGAAGTTCTCTTTATTAAACTGGTAAGTGGGTGCGTTTCCTTTTTTGAAGGAAACGTTTCTTTGTTTTGCGGTAGTGTTTCCTAGTTTGTGCAATACGTTGCCAGGTTTGATGATAACGTTACCTAGTTTGAGTGATACGTTTCCAGGTTTGATGATAACGTTACCTAGTTTGAGCGATACGTTGCCAGGTTTGATGATAACGTTACCTAGTTCGAGCGACACGTTTCCAGGTTTGATGGGAACGTTTCCTAGTTCGAGCGACACGTTGCCAGGTTTGATGGGAACGTTTCCTAGTTTGAGTGATACGTTTCCAGGTTTGATGGGAACGTTTCCTAGTTCGGCCGGTGGGAAGGAACTGCCTTTAATATAATCTTTCTAAAGCCACCGACATATCTTGTAACATTACCGCTACTTTAAAAGGAGAAGTTATCGTGCTTACTTTATTGGAAGATATACAAGAACTATCTGCAATCGTATTGGTGTATTGTGGTTATGCATATCTAAGACTACTCAAGAAAACAAAGCGGGAAAGAAAACTTACGAAGTCGGAGATAATAATGTACATCATAACCGCAACAGCAACTTTCCTCTTTATAGGTACTTATCTACTTTTCTTTTTAGATAGGAACTACGGGTAACTGAATAACACTAATTTTTTAGTAAGCAATTATGGTTTCACTCATAATATAATGAAATCTACAGTTGATTGGAGTGCAGGGCGGCGACCATACGCGTCAACTTAAGGTTCT
>NZ_JBYHFO010000026.1:0-42912 GCF_057669865.1 Sporosarcina sp. Y1009
TCATTAATTTTTCTTAAGTTGACGCGTATGGTCGCCACCCTGCACTCCAATCAACTAATACCAATATACTGAGTCAGTCATTCAAAAGATTATTAGTACTAAAAACAAACATAGCTTATCTACTAAAAACCGGAAGAGCAATATAAATCATCATTAAGAGAATAATTGTTAAATAATTTACAGAGTAGAGGAAAATAACGCGTGCCCATTTTATATCGTTTTTTGTATAGAATCCAGCAATACTTAAGCCTAAAAACAACAAGTTCAATAACGTGGATATAATTATAAAAGTATAGCCTAGTGAAGGTATTAAGAATGGCAGTGGAAGTAAACAAGCAACATAAACTGCGATTTGTCTTTTCGTAATTGCGAATCCACGAACCACGGGCAACATCGCAACGCCAGCCGCCTTATATTCGTCACATCTTCGAATTCCAATTGCAAAAGTGTGTGGGATCTGCCAAATAAACAAAAGAAGAGCTAATACAATTGGAACAATATGATAACTAGGTGCAATTGCTGCCCAACCAATTAACGGTGTCACTGCTCCTGAAACACTGCCAATTGCTGTATTTAATGTATATTTTCGCTTAGACCAAAAAGTATATAAAACAACATAAGTAATCCAGCCGATAAGCGCATAAACAATCGTTTCAAGCGTCGTGAAGAGTAAAATAAAAAAGCCAACCACCGATAATATAATACCAATTACGAGAACAGTTTTCATGGAAAAGTTTCCTGTAACGGTCGGCCGCTTCTGGGTTCTAGCCATTTCTCTGTCAAGATCGACTTCATACCAATTATTAAGTGTAAGCGCACCAGCAACTACCAGTGTGCTCCCAATGATTGTAATTAAAAATAACTTCCAGTGATCGCCAAATGAAGCATTTGTAAAATACAAAGCCAAACAAAAGCCAGTTAATACAGGAAGTACATTCGTTATTAATACAAGTCCTTTAAACAAAGAAATTAAATCCGTAATTATCATCGAGGCTTTATTTTCTTTTTGTAGATCTTTAGTTTTATAGTTTTGCATTGACGATATTTCAATTTTTTCCATCGGTGTCTCTCCTTAAATCCACGTTCGATTATAAAATCATCTTTATATATTACTTAATTTTACTACCACTATCGCATTAAAACAATGATTATGACACATTTTGAGATATCCAAAAAGTTCTGAATTATCATTAGTACTAACCAGGATTCAATGAGTACATTTCATGATTTAATTAATTTCACCTTATTCCTTTTCGTGATATAGTAAGCTGTGGAGAAAAGGAGGTCCCCCTTATATGATTGAACTCATTAATGTCGAGAAATCTTTCCAATCTGTGAAAGCTGTTCATCCCTTATCTTTAACAATTCATAAAGGTGAAATCCATGGCATTGTTGGAACGAGTGGTGCTGGAAAATCAACGCTAATAAGGATGATGAATTTACTGGAGAGACCTGATAATGGAACCGTTCGAGTAGGAGAACAATTGCTAACAAGTCTTCCTAATAAGGATTTACGAAAAGCGAGACAAAATATTGGCATGATTTTTCAACAATTTCAATTGGTTCTTAATCGAACAGTAGCTGAAAATGTAGAAATGCCACTTGAATTGGTTAAAATGCCAAAAAAAGACAGGGCAATTCGTATAGAAGAATGTCTTCGCTTTGTAGGTATTTCCGACAAAAAAGATGCCTATCCTGCCCAACTGAGCGGTGGACAAAAACAACGCGTTGCAATTGCCAGAGCATTAGCGAATAACCCGACTGTTCTCCTATGTGATGAACCCACTTCATCGCTTGATCCAAAAACAACGAATGAAGTTTTGCACGTATTACGTCATATTAAAGAGACGTTGGGTGTAACAATCGTCATCGTCACTCATGAAATGGATGTAGTAAAAAGCATTTGTGAACATGTTTCAATTATGAAAGACGGACAAATTGTCGATAGTTTCGCAATCGAACCACAGGGTTTACAAGATGATGTAGATTATTACATAGAAGATTTAAAAAGAATAGCGGTGATTAAACCTAATGGATAAAATCATTGAGTACCAATCAGAAATTTGGCTATCCATTGGAGAGACTTTTATTATGGTCGGGATTTCAATATTGGCGGCTGTCTTGGTTGGATTACCTTTAGGCACATATCTCTATTTAAGCAGACAAGGTAACTTGTATGAAAATAAAATATTGTTTACTATTCTTGATACCTTCGTAAATATTGTTCGTTCATTTCCATTTCTACTGCTAGTCGTATTTTTAATTCCATTTACTCGTTTTGTTATTGGAACGGCATTAGGAACGATGGCGGCAACGGTTCCTTTGTCCATTATTTCCATTGCTTATTATGCACGTTTGGTTGAACAATCATTGCTGGATATTCCTAAAGGGATTATCGAAGCAGCAATATCTATGGGTGCTTCAAAAGCACAGGTAATCTTTAAATTCCTGTATCGAGAGGCAAGATCTGGGCTCATTTTCGGATTAACAACGGCAACCATAAGTTTTGTATCCTATTCTACGATTATGGGGATAGTTGGTGGCGGCGGTGTCGGTGATTTTGCAATCCGTTATGGCTATCAACGTTATGAAACCGAGCTTATGGCATTCACAATTGTCATTATGATAATTCTTGTTCAAGCTATTCAAATTATCGGGACTAAAACTTCAAAAAAACTTGATAAAAGATCGTAAAAAAGGAGATTTTTATTAATGAAAAAATTAGTATTTCTTTTATTTGCTTCTGTTCTCGCACTTGCTGCATGTGGAACAGCAAATGAAGAAAAAGAAAATTCAACTGACCAATCTGAAAAAGTAACGAAAATTCGAGTTGCATCCCTTATTCCACCGATGACAGATATGTTGGAAATTGCAAAACCATTATTATTAGAAGACGGCATTGACATAGAAATTGTCGTTTTATCTGATAATGTACAGCCAAATAGTGCCTTAGCAAATAAGGAAGTTGATGCTAACTTTTTTCAACATCCCCCTTATATGGAACAATTTAATGAAGCGAATGATGCAAATTTAGTCGTTATCCAACATGTGTATCATGCGATTTTAGGTGCTTATTCAGATAAATATGACAGTATCGACAAGTTACCCGACGGTGCAACAGTCGCCATTCCTAACGACTCCTCGAATATGGCTCGTGCTCTGCAATTGATTGAAAAAGGCGGATTAATAACATTAAAAGACGGCGTTGGGCTTGAAGCAAGAGTAAAAGATATCATCGAAAACCCTAAGAATCTTAAATTTGTGGAAGTTGATTTATTAATGCTCGCAGCATCAATCAAAGATGTCGATCTTGTAACATTGCTACCCGCTTACGCAGAACCGCTTGGATTGACACCCGTAACTGATTCATTAATTGACGAAGGCGAATCAGCATTCCCAATTTCCTTAATGGCTCGTGAAGATAATAAAGATTCCGAGGCTATTAAAAAATTAGCTGAACATCTATCAGGTCCTGAAGTTCGAGCATTCCTAGAAGAGAAATTCTCTGACATCGCATTTCCAGCATTTTAATATAGTACTCAAATAATAATATTTCACTAAAAAATCGTTGAATTGCATGCCCATAAGTGGGTGCCGATTCAGCGATTTTTTCTTAAATCTGTTTGACGAGTTCACATGTTCCCTCTCCATGACATATCGTGAATGGAAAAGGAGTGATGATTCGTTGATGAGTTTAGAACCCATAACGATTGAAGGTAATGTATTTTTAGCCATTTCTGTCATTTTGCCCAAAACAAATTTGCTTGTGGTAACGAATGATAATGGTTATATTATGTGCGGTGCACTTGATGTTGCTTTATTAAATGAAAAATTGGCTGATCGCAAAGTGATTGCCGGAAGAGCTGTCGGCGTCAAGACAATCGAACAACTTCTTAACGCCCCACTTGAATCAGTCACCTACGAAGCCGAAGCACGAGGTATCTTGAAAGGAACCATTGGTAAAGATGCACTATTAAAAATGTTATAGCAAGCTATTTTACCTGCTCTGTTTATTCATTATTCCTTTCGTTTTGGGGATGATAAACACGAGGAGGTGTGAAGCTATGGGACAACGGATTTTATGCGAAGTCAGTAACTGCACTTATTGGGGCGACGGCAATAACTGTAATGCGAAGGTTATTTATGTTGTGGGTACACACGGTAAACAAGCCGCTGATAGTGAGGAAACAGACTGTAAAACGTTTAAACCTGAAGCTTAATTTCATATAACCTCTTAGTTTAAGTGCCAAGTCGCTTGTAAAAGACTTGGCATTCTTTTTAATTATCAAGTGGTTTGGTTGTTCTCTTTCCTATCGTGATTTTAATGATACTTTTCGTAAATAAGTTTCGACTCTTCTTTCATGCGCATAACTAAATTTTTAGGATGAATCACTTTTACCTGATGACCAAAGCGCATAAGCCATTGGACAAGTCCTTCACTCATGATTGCCTGGGTTTTCAATGTAAATAAGTCGGTATTTTTCACTTGAATATTTGCATCTCTTCCAAAGCGATCTATAACAACATTTATAAGCTTATTTGAAAACTCAACTTCTAAAGAAATCTGCTCCCCACCAAACATATGGAACATATTTGGTGTGTATTTTTTTAAATTAAAATCCGGATCCGGTGTAAAATGATCATCAATTACCCGAACGGACCGCATTCGATCGACTCGATATTGACGTACTTTCTTTTCAGGCATATATTCTGCGACTAAATAATAACGATCACTATTCCATACAAGTCCATATGGCTTAACTAAATAATCTTGTCCATCATTGCTCAAATGAAAGTTCAAATCTGTTCCATAACGACCATATTTGAATGCGACAACATGTCGATCTTGAATGCCGGTATGTAATTGTTCGACTACTTTTGTCACTTCTCCTAATTCATGCGCTTCATCGCTTACAACATATAACTCATTCTTTAATTGCTTTGCCACTCTTCGACTTGTTAATTTTCTAATCTTCATGATCAGGAGATTTGTATCTCTTTTTGGAATGAATTTTGCCGCACTTATTGCATCCATCAATAACCGAAGTTCATGAATTTCAAATAGACGACCGTCATAATGATAGTGTTTTTGCTTTCCGTTCTTTTCTTGAACTGCTTTTATCGGAAAAATATGAGCGTCTTCGAGTGCTAGCAAATCCTCCCGAACTGTTCCCATACCTACAGAAGCTTCATCGGGTAACAAAGCGTGAATATCTTGTAAAGTTTTCATGTCTTCATCATCTGTATATTCCCTTAGGATTGAAATCACTTCTAATAGTCTATCCCGAGATTTCATGAATTTTGTCTCCTTGTTGTTCTAAGTAAATTTCGCGCCATTGGATTCGTTCTTTTTCATTTAATTGGGCTTCGATGATCTCATCCCATTGATTGAGTAGTGCATTCCAAACACGTGCGTAGACTGTGTCTTCTTCTTTATTGTAGAGGCGAAATTCTAGACAAGATACAGCTATACTGCTTATTACGGATGTTGACTCAATCGCAGTGACAACGGTTTGGATTTTTCCGATGTTTGTTTCTTTACCTACATCTTTCAAAGCTTCAAGCAACTCATCTTCTTCCAGGTATGCAACTTCCCATTCCGGAAACTCTTCTTCATAGCGGTAGCTGTCTTCTGTTGTGTTCGTTTTATCAATTTCTCCGGGAACAATGGCCTGATGAACAGGACTGTAAATTCTTTCGACAGACGCTATCTCAGGTTCATGTTCATAAATGCCAGTTTCAAGTTGTTGGATGCCAAAAGCTGTTAACGCAAATCCATCCCCTTGTTTTTCGATCATCCGGGTGTTTTGCATCTTATTTAATAAATCTTGGATAAACAATGGGTCGACTAGAAGTATTCCAGCAAGATCATCCTTAGTTGTGTTTTTCATTTTTTGCATAGTGAGCAACATCATCTTCATCAAAATGTCCATCTTCGTCCTTGCAACAGTTTGGACTGAGATAGAAATGCGTTGAAGCGGCAATGCCCATGATAATGAATCCAACACCTTCACATTAAAATCCTGTTGTAGTTCTCTCATTAATTTTCTCTTTAATTCTTCCAACACGTCATCTCCTTATCCTGACAGCTGAACTCTGAACTGTGCTTTCCTGAGGGTGAGCTTGGAGCTAATGAAGGCACTGGAAAAAGTGTATTTTAGCTAGTTTTACTCTTAGAAACGAAATAACCAAGTAAAGCGGATGGAGCGTACTTACTCGGTTATGACTTGACTAAGCTATCCTTTAAACCATTCACCTTCTTGATGTCCTCCAACAACCGTCCATACATTTTCCGAGCTTTACTGTCTTTTGTTCGAACTGCAAACATTTCCGAACTCCCGACAATGATAAGCAGTTCCCTCGCACGTGATAAGGCGACATTCAAACGTCTGTAGTCTCGAGCAAAACCAATGTCTCCGCTTTTTTCTTGGTGATTTCGAACAAAGCTAAGGATGATAATATCCATTTCCATCCCTTGAAACTTGTCCACAGACCCAGTTCTACAATGCAAATGTTGAGGCATCAATTCTTGTTGGATTAAGCGGTCAATTCTTTTGACTTGTTCACCGTAAAAACTAATCACACCAACACTCTTTTTGAAGCTTTCGTCCAAAGTACCCTGCCTTTTTGAACTTTCAATAGAATGATCCAAATCCACTAGCAAGTCTTTCACCATTCTTAATTCTGATTGGTTATAACGACTCGTTCCGCCTGTTACTTTATTTTCAAAGTACGCTGGTTCATTGGGTGTATCAAACCACAGAAGATGGTCTTTTCTTTTGATTAAACGCGATTCAATTTTATGATCTCGTTCTTGATCAGAATCCGCGATGCCACATTGTAAACGATAATCTCCATCCTCATAAAAAGGCGTAATTGTCTCCATAATTGTTTCATGCATGCGGTATTGTATGCCGAGCATTGTCTTATTTTGCTTTGGTAAGGTTCTGAATAACCGTTCAAATAAGGATTCTTCTAAGAGCTTTTTGAGTTCGATTTTTTCTTGCCCATCAGATTCCTCTAAGAATTCTTCAACCGTTTCTTGACCTACTAATGGCGGCAACTGATGATGGTCTCCCACGAGTATAATTTTCTTCCCTTTTAACATAGGAAGTAGCAGTTCTGCTGGTGTTGCTTTTGAAACTTCATCAATAATGACAACATCGAAAACGGGATACTCCTCCATAAAATCACGTCTTGCCGATGCGACACAAGTAGTACCAATAACATTGGCATGTTCGACATATAATTTTCGGATTTCATCCAAATCATGTTCTGTAGCTTCTTTCAATATGGACAACCACTCTGTTTGAAGTTCATTGGTAAGCGGTAAACGTTCTTTTTCTTTATGTATCTCTTCCAGTTTTTTTGAAAGTTGAGCAATCGCTACAAGTGTTTCATCATACTGTTCCTTTGGATTCTGATCGACGATTTTTTTCAGTTTTTGTAGTTGAAGTTCCATTTCTGCATAATTTTCTTTTACCTGTTTTAAATGACGATGATTTAATTGAAGCATCTCAGTACTACTCTTCAACTTATTCACTTCAGATACCTTTGTAGTTTTATATTTTTCCAAGTCTTTTACATGCTGCTTATAAGATAATTGACGTTTTTCAAGTTCCTGATAGTTTTTTTCGATTTGGTTCAATTCGCTTTGAATCACCTCAATTGAACTGTTTTCATCAACGAATTCAAGTTCATTCCTCATTTCTGAGCGCTGATTCTTAAGTTTCGTCAAATCCGTTTCATAATTTTTTCTAGTCTCTTCTAATTCATCAATTTCTTGATTCGTGTTTGTCATACGATGTTCTATCGAGTGTATTACATCAATTTTGATGGCTTCAAATAAGTTTTTTGTATTTTCTACTTGCGCGATTTGCGATTTTGCGTATGCCCTTCTTTCGAGAAGCACTCCAAATGCTATCCCTAACTTCTCTAAATACTCATATCTTTCAGCAGAGTAATGCCTGGAAGTTAGTGCTTGCTTGACGGATGGTTGCACTAAAAATCGGCCGACTTTATTAATTTGTTCATGAATATCCTCTACCTTGTAATTCTTGTTCTGCCTGCCAACTTGTTGATTAGGCTTTAAAAATCCATTTTCAGCCAAACTTTTCTCGACAGTTCCAATAGCGATATCTAGCCGTTGAATCAGTTCAGACCATTCACTATAACTGTCATCAGGCTGATTCAATTTAATCATGTCAATCATTTTATTTAATTCTGTAATTCTTTCATTTATCGAGTCTGGAGGCATAAAGCCGATTGACGATGATTTCTCTAGCAGGTCATTTATTTTTTTGACTGCTTTTGCTTCCAGTAGAAAGGATTGAAACTGTAGGAGACTATTTGTAGTAGTCGTTAGCTTATGCTCGACGTCTGACAGTACGTTAGCCTTCTCTTCGATTTGCTGAAGTGTCTGATGGTACCTGATGCGGTTGTAATACAAGTTTAATTGACCTTGATAATCTGCCATTTGATCGACAATTTCTTGCTCATTTGAATCATGTAGACTTTCTTCAATGCGAACAATTGTATCCGTTAACGATTCAATTGAGTTCGTCAATAAGTTGCAAGACGCTTCATCATCATTTCCTTCAGCCATTAATTTATCTTTTTCTGTCATTAATGTTGCGAATTGGCTTTCTAGTTCAATGTACTCTTCAACAGCGATTTCTCTCAACTTAATTTGTTCCTCTAGTTGAGTTAATGCTCGTTGATAATTCTCTAATTCATTTTCCCCTTGTGCCCAATCAGTTTCTAATTTGGCTGCGTATGTTGAACGTGCTTGTAATTGTTCTTGAACTGATTGCTCAGTTTGCTGTTTCCAATTTAGCGCAACATTTTCTTCGATAAATTTTTTACCTTCTTCTTCAATGCTATCTGTTCGACCATAACGTAAAATTCGAATATCTTGATGGGACAATAATCGGCCAAGTGCGTTATCTACCGCCAAATTTGCTTGCGATGCTACGAGTGTTCGTAAACCAGCTTTGACATTTTGTTGACAAATTTCAGAGATAACGGTTGTTTTACCTGTACCCGGTGGACCTTGAATTACATATAGATCATTTGAGGTCATTGCCCCAGTCACTGCTTCTTTTTGGAATTCGTTGAGTTGATTATGAAATTCAAGGTCTTGCGTCTTTTTTGATATCCTGACGACTGGACGTTCTTCAAATAGAATCTTTTCCAAATTTGCATTCGCTGCAAGACCGTCTTGTAAGTCTTTAAAACCTTTTCTCAACCGTTTTACTTGACTTAGTTCAGAAAAGTTACTGAAAGTGATTTCTTTAGAAGTCCATGGTTTCCATTCATTTTTTCTCGCTAGTTCTTGATGTTTTCGGTTCAATTCTATTTCTACAATTTTCTTGGATCGATTCGTATTGATGACTGTTCCAATTTCATTTTGTGTTCCTTTTATCTTGACAGAGAATTTAGTAATTGAACGCCACTCATGACTTTTCAGACCAGAACAGACGATTTGGAGCTTATTGAAATCTGCGTTAATACTCGCGCCGGTATAGGTTGATGTAATATCCGCAATATCCGCGTTCTTTTCTTGTATGGCTAAATAGCCTTCCCAGCTAGAAATTCTTTTCGCAACATATTCAGAACGCTCTTGAGCAATAGGTAGTTCTCGAAGACGCGTATATAATTCAACTGGCATTGGAACAGCGAAACGTGAATTAAGATTAAATTTTAATCGGACGGCCAAACGCCGATTTGTTCGAACCGGTTCTCTTCTGCCACGAACATGGAAACCTGTTGCTAAAAATCCATCGTTTTTATAAATGCATTCCATTACCGCAACGCGGTTATCAATTTTCTTGGCTAACTCCAGGTTTGTTTCATTGTCAAAGAAAATTGAAAACGATAGATTTCCATGTTTGTTTTCTGGTCTTTTTTCTATATGAATATCAAATGCACCCTGCATTGAAAAAAAGCTTTGTTCATTCTTCACGAATTTCATCATACTGTTTCGTGCATTATTCGTAATCCCTAAATTGCATTGCATGTTTTGTAGGGGTAATTCGTAATTCATGTGCATCCTACTTTCTACTACTGCTCAAACTGACTTGTAAAAATATCGTTTAAGCGGTTATCCTTCGTGCAGTACAAGTCAATGCCTGTCCAGCATAATTGTACTTTTCAATAATATATATATGTTCTCGATTTAAAATCCATCTTTAAGTATAGTGTACTTTCACAATGTTGTTAAGCATATTCGCATTTAAGTACTGTAGTCTGATATAATTAACGAAACACTAAATCTGAAACTTTCCTGTTTAATTGAACGTAAAGAAAGACGTGTAAAAGTGAGAGGGGTTATCTAAGTGAGCGTTGATGCTAAATTACAAAAAGAAGCCATGCAAGTATTAAAACTAACGAGTAGGACATTCAATATTCCCATTAAATTATTAAATCCGGTCTTGAGGAATATTGTTGGTTCAGCTTATTTATGCATGCGTGCAATTGACGAAATTGAAGACCATGAAGAATTAGATTCAGAAACAAAACAACATCTTTTAATAACAACAAGCAACTTATTACGATCGGATTTTGATAATCATACATATAAAGAACTTATACAGCCTTATGCCCACGTATTACCTGAAGTAACGTTAAGGCTCGGAGACTGGCTAACCATTTGTCCAGTAAAGTATTTAAATAAAGTTCAAAAATCGACGAGCATCATGGCGGGCGGAATGGCCAAATGGGTCGAAAAAGACTTTATTGTAAATACAAAAGAAGATTTAGATGAGTATACATATTATGTTGCAGGTTTGGTAGGCGTCATGTTGTCTGATATCTGGGAGCTGTTTGACGGTACGGAAACAGACCGCGAATTGGCGATAGCCTATGGACGCGGTTTACAAGTTGTCAATATGGTGCGTAATCAGGACGAAGATGCAGAGCGTGGCGTGAATTTCATACCTGATGGATGGACACGTGCTGATATGTTTGCATATGCCCAAGAAAACTTGGATCTTGCCCAAGCTTATATCGATTCAATCTCAACAAAAAACATTTTACTGTTTTGTAAAATTCCCCACGCATTAGCGAAACGAACACTTAAAGCTTTAATAAGTGGTAAAGAAAAAATGGATCGCTTTGAAGTGGAAACGACTGTAGATGAAATCTTACAGGAAGATTAATTAACTGGTCCATTATTCTATAATCGTTGGATTGGCATATTACAGGAATTAGTGTGGCTAATTATTACATTAATTCCTGTAAATAATTGCTAATTGCAACGTTTTTTTTCATGGGAAATTTCAACGCATGATTAGTTCATCAATACTGTGACCACGATACCTAAAATGATTCCGACGACAATTGTTGCACCGAATAATACGATCCGTTTCAATTCGCCATCCCTTCATTTATTGTTATATTGAAGAATCACCACATTTTCAAAAATAGTTCAGTTCGCGCTCGCCCAATTTCAATTAGTTCTTGTTTCGTTTTTTCATCCAAATCAAATTGAGTAGCACTATAGTTTTCCACTGGTATGAATACAATGTTCTTTTCATGTTTTCTAGAAATGTATTTTTCATCATGTGCATTTTTCATCGTTGAAAATAAGGCTTCGAATAATTGAATGGCATTTTTAATGTCACGCCCCTCTATTTCATCTTGGCTTCTGCTTAATTTCAACCCAAGCACTGGGCGGTCTGTTTTCCCATTATCGTTATCGAAAATCCACATAGGAAAATTACTTAATACGCCCCCGTCAACAACAATTGTTTCTCCAGAACCAATTTTCAGACGTACGGGTTCAAAGAAAAAAGGAATACCACAACTCATCCGAACTGCTCGCGCAACTGGAAAGGTATCTTCTACAATCCCGTAACGATCTAAATCATCTGGTAGCACCATTATCCTGCCGTTGGTTAGATCAGATGCAACGATCTTTAATGAGCCTTTTGGTAAATCAGAAAATGAGTAAACACCTTTATCTGCCAATTTTTCTAAGAACCACTTTTCCAATTCCTTTCCTTGATACAACCCCAATCGAAAGTAAAGATGAATCCATTTTAAGAATGGAATGGGTAGTTTCGATAACCTAGAATCTAATAATTTTGTTAGATCCAACTCATCTAACAAACCTTCAATTTCTTTGGCAGTATATCCTGCAGCGATAAAACTAGCTATGATTGCACCAGCACTCGTTCCGGCTACACTTGTAAAACGATATCCTTTTTCTTCTAATACTTGATAGGCACCGACCAATGCAAATCCTTTCAACCCGCCACCTGAAAATACACCGTCTATTAACAAAGACTACCCTCCTTATTTATGGTGGTAGTCTAATGTAAGTGTTTCAATCTTCGTGTAGAACCATTTGTCATTATAAAAACAATATAAATAATGGACCTACGGCTGATCCAGCAATGGCACTTAACGACATTGAGACCGATGCCATCGATAAAGAAAGTTCACCGTATTCTGTTGATTTGGCGACACCTAATGCATGGGAAGCACTGCCTAAAGCAATTCCTTTACTAAGCGGACTTTCTATCCGTGTGTATTTCATCACAATTGGTCCTAGAATGACACCACTAAATCCCGCAATCATGACAAATGCTGCCGTAAGCGATGAGATGCCACCTAGCGTTTCGCTTAGTTGAATTGCAACTGGCGTTGTGATCGACTTTGGTAGAACTGAGTGGATAATTTCATCATTAAAGCCAAATAACTTCGCAAATAATAAAATACTGCCCATAGCCGTGATTAAACCCGTTGCAATTCCTAATCCGACCGCACGAATATATTTCTTCACGATTTTCCTTTGATTATAGAGTGGATAAGCTAATGCTACGACAGTTGGACCTAAGAATAATTCAATCCACTGACCGCCGACCATATATTTTTCATAGGAAACATTAAATAATAGAAGCGCTAAAATGATAATGACTGTCGAAGTTAGCACAGGATGTAAAATTGCAATTGAGAAACGTGCGTAAGTCATCCGCATTAAGAAAAAGATGATGACAGTTCCAAATAAGACGATTATGGTTAATAAAAGGCTATTCATTAGGCTGTCCCTCCTTTTCTCGCATCTTTTTCTCGAATCGTTGACTAGTATAGCCTGCAACAATCATAGTCAAGAAAGTACTCACCATAATGAGTATGATTAAAAGAACGCCTTTGCCAGACAAAAAGTCAGGATATTGAATAATACCAACTGTTGCTGGTATGAAGAATAGTGGTAAAATGACTAAAACAAAACCTGCACCTTCTTTTATGAATCTTTCTGGAATGATTTTAAAATACAAACATAAAAACAGCATAACTAAACCGACTATGCTTCCGGGTATTGGTAATTTCAAAAACGTAGAGATAACATCTCCTAAATAAGTAAAAACAAATAGTCCCAAAATTTGTAGAAGTACAATAGACCATTTTAGCAATTTCTTCATACAA
The DNA here is from genome assembly GCF_057669865.1 of Sporosarcina sp. Y1009. Taxonomy (NCBI): domain Bacteria; kingdom Bacillati; phylum Bacillota; class Bacilli; order Caryophanales; family Caryophanaceae; genus Sporosarcina; species Sporosarcina sp. Y1009. Next base: position 13,432 of record NZ_JBYHFO010000026.1, read on the forward strand.
CATGCCCTCTCTACATTCAAAATACCTATCATTATATTACTTTACCATAAAAGAGTAGTGAATAATTATTTAGAAGACAAAGTGGGACGAATGATAGTAAAGACGAGATGATATTAGTTCCGACATACGCTATATCGTTACTAATCGCAGAAGCCAGCAGACATGATGACTTTATCATTCAAGAACCCATAGATGCAGTTTCAAGAGCTGTCAGTGATGCTGCGGTAACAACAGGGGTTACGCAGTTAATCCCAAAACACTTAAAAATAACGAATTAAAAAAGTACAGGAAGAATGTATATCATTCTCTCCTGTACTCTCATTGATTTTTTGATACAGATTACTCTATAATTATGTCTTCTTCAGAACTATTTCCATTGTCATCGATTAGGCTTGCTAAGACATTTACTCTCAAAATAATTCCTTTAATCCGTTTATCCTCATCTATAACTACGATTGGATATTTCGAGTCCAAAGCTTTTGGAATAATATCTTGTACATACTCATCTGGCGACACTGTATTGACGTCTTCCAGCAATATTTCCTCAAGTGTTTTTTTATGTTTTAAGCCATCGATTGCACCGTCAATCGTAACGATTCCTTGTAGACGACGTTGTCGGTCTGTAACGAATACGCTTGAAAGACCATTTTCTTGCATCGTTTTAATCGCCACATTCACCCCGTCTTTAAGAGATAATAATCCATGTGGTCGAATCATAATATGCTCAGCTTGTAAAATTTTCGAACGATCAATATCCCGTATAAATTCACTGATGTATTGGTTGGCTGGTTGATCTAATATCTCTTCAGGTGTTCCGACTTGTTCAACTTTACCATCTTTCATAACCGCTACACGGTCACCAATTTTAAATGCTTCATTCACGTCATGTGTGATAAAGACAATCGTTTTTTGCAAACGGTTTTGCAAATCGATTAACTCTAACTGCATTTCACGGCGTATTAAAGGATCAAGCGCACTGAAAGGTTCATCCATTAAAAGAATGTCTGGATCATTAGCTAATGCTCGTGCAATGCCCACACGTTGTTGCATCCCGCCGGATAGTTCGTCGGGGAACTTATCTTCCCAACCTTTTAAACCGACAAGTTCTAAGTGGTGCTGAGCAATTTTAGTTCTTTCCGCTTTTTCCATCCCTTTAATTTCAAGACCATATTCAATATTACTTAAAATAGTTCGATGACTAAACAAACCAAAATGTTGAAAAACCATCGCGATTTTTTCTTGACGATACTTCTTTAATTTTTGTGAATTGAATGTAGTAATGTCTTCCCCGTCTACGAATATGGAACCCGCAGTTGGTCGATTCAGCATATTTAAACAACGAATCAATGTCGATTTACCACTACCTGAGAGACCCATGATAACAAAGGTTTCCCCTTCCATAATATCCATTGAAGCGTCATATACACCTACTGTATGGCCAGTCTTTTCTAAAATCGAGGTTTTCGATTCCCCTTTTTCGACCATCGAGATGATTCGTTTAGGGCGTGGCCCAAAAATTTTAGTAACATTTTCGACCTTCATTTTAATCGTCATGCTGCATCCCCCCTTTGTTTCTGTAAGCGGTCTGCAATTCCACCGGTAATCCGGTCAATAATGATTGCTAAAAATACGATACTTATACCCGCCTCAAATCCCAAGGAAATGTCAATACGGTTAATCGCGTAAAGTACACGTTCGCCTAGTCCTTGTGCACCTACCATAGAACCGACAACAGCCATTGCTAGTGCCATCATTGTCGTTTGGTTTACACCAGCCATAATTGTTGGAAGCGCTTGAGGCAATTGTACTTTAGTTAGCATTTGCATAGTTGACGATCCGAATGATTGAGCGGACTCAACAACTTCTCTGTCAACATTTCGAATTGCCAATTCGGTTAACCTCATAACTGGAGGCATTGCGTAAATGATTGTTGCGATTACTGCTGGAACGTTACCTAATGGGAAAAAGAAGATAACGGGAATTAAGTAAACAAAAGTAGGCATTGTTTGCATGGCATCGAGAATTGGCCGCATAATTGTTGAAAGTATATTATTAAATGCCATTAAAACACCAAACGGTATTCCTATAGCTAATGAGAGAATTACGGAGATTAATACAATCGCTATCGTTGTCATCGTTTCAGGCCATAAATCAAAAGATCCGACCATGAACATGAAAAAACCAAAAAGCAAGCCGCCTGATAGTTTTGTAAAATACCATCCTACTAATACAATAACAACAATGAAAACCCACCATGGAATTGAAAGTAAAGTGGATTCTATTCCTTTAATAGATGAAGATGTAATGAAGAAAATAAAATCAAATAGTGCTTGAAAATTATCAGCTAAAAAGTCGATGAAACTCTCTACGACATCTCCAATTGGTATACGTACATTTGGAAAATCTATCATAAGTTGGGACTGCATGATACAGTCACTTTCACACCCCGATTAATAAAGTAATGGGGAAAGTGAGTTTTTCACTCACTTTCCATTTAACTTTTCATTTTATTTCAATGCTGTTTTTACTTTTTCTGCAATTTCATCTGAAACCCAAGCTGTCCAAATGTCTTCATTCTCTTTTAACCACCATAGGGCAGTTTCATCTTCGTCAGCTTCAGTTTCTTCCATGAATTCAAGCATATCTTCTGTTATATCATTACTAGTTTTATAATTCTTTAAGAACTCAACAACGTCTTCTGCTTGTGTCATGAAATCTTTATGAACCGCAACAACAACATCGTTCGGTGCGAATTCTGTTCCTTTGTTTTCATTCCAAATATCTTCATCGTAAGGGTGATCTTCAAGTAGGGTTAAATCATATCTTGCCGTTACCCATGTTGGAGACCAATAATAACCAACCCATGGTTCACCTTTTGAATAAGCGCCGACTAAAGATGCAACAATTGCAGAATCCGAACCTGGCGCTAAATAGTTAAATGTTTCATCAAGACCATACGTTTCAATTTTTTCTGCTAAATGTTCACTTACAGCCCAGCTTGATGGGGCACCGACAATACGTCCTTTATCCCTATCTTCTGGATCCTGGAAGAGTTCTGGGTATTTCGCTAAGTCTTCGACTGTCTTTAAATCAGGTGCAACAGCTTCAATACCTTTTTCTTCATCGCCTTCAATTACATAAGTGGGTACGTACAGTCCTTGTGTGTTGTCATCAAAATTCGTGGATAGTTTAACGATTTTCTCTTTTTCAATCGCTTCATCATAGACATCTTTAACGTTATCTGTCCAAATTTCCATATAAACGTTAATGTCGCCTTTTTCTAACGCTTGTATCGTTGCAGCAGTCGTTCCGTTGGTTACGTCTGTTTCATAACCATAACCTTCTTCTACGATAAATTGTGCGATACTATTATGAACACGGATACTATCCCAACCTGCATCCGCGAATGTAATCACCTCAATACTATCTTTACTTGTACTTGCTCCACATGCTGATAGTAAAACGATTAAACTAACTGAGAATAACAGCGCTATTTTGCGCATATCAAATCCAAACCCCTTTAATATATTTTTCCGAATCAATGACTGTACAACGCCCTCCCTCTGTTAATCTTTAAATCATTAAATTCAGATATGTTTTTCATCATACCAGACTCTAAATTTCATAACAAACCAAATTCTGTAAAAATCGAATTAAATAAATTCTTGTAAAGTCCTGGTATGGTGCGTAATGCCTCTATACCCCGCATTGGTGAAAATTAATCAATCTTTTTTATATTTCTTTTTTCTTAACAACAAAAAACCTTCATTTTGTATAAAATGAAGGTTTTTTAATAAATATATAGATTAAATTCTATCTTTTATACGTTGTATTGGAATATCTGCAACAATATCATTCATAACCCAACTGGCACAAACTAGACCGGCAACTGATGGGACAAATGCATTAGAAGCTGGTGGCATTTCCGCTTTTCGAATCGGCGCGTTCGGTTTACCGACGGTATCGACAACATCTTCACGGATTACCACAGGACTTTCGTCGGAAAAGACAACTGGTAGTCCTTTCGATATACCAGCTTTTCGCAAACGTAAACGAATCACTTTTGCTAAAGGATCAGTATGTGTTTCTGATATATCTGCAATTTGTAAACGCGTGGGGTCCATTTTATTGGCAACACCCATGCAGGCAATGATTTTAATATTTCGTTTGATACATTCCTGTGCAAGATGTATTTTATAGCTTATCGTATCTGAAGCATCAATGACGTAATCAGGCTTGTAACTATAAAACTCTTCTGCTGTTTCTTCTGTATAAAACATATGAAGGGAAATGACTTCACATTCTTTATTAATATCTGAAATTCGTTCTTTCATCACTTCGGCTTTCGAACGACCTACTGTCGATAGATAAGCCACAAGTTGTCTATTTATATTGGTTACGTCAACATCGTCTTTGTCAACGAGAATTATGCGGCCAATTCCGCTTCTAGCACAAGCTTCTGCAGCAAAAGAACCAACGCCGCCTACCCCTAATATAGCGACTGTTTTATCACGCATGCGATTGACGCCTTCTTTTCCAATAGCTAATTCATTTCGTGAAAATTGATGCAACAAACGAAACTCCGCCTTTCAAGTAATTAAAGTTTATTTTCCACAAACAAAAGCGCTAGATTCTCGTCTATAACTCGAGCATCCCGCGCGTAGAGCTTAAAATTCTATATTTATAATCGTAATCTACTACTTGTTCATAATTTAAAAATTTCTAAACAAGTAAAAACCTCTCCGCAAATTCTCCGGAGAGGATTAAGTTTCTTTAAAAAGACGAATCCCAAATATGCCGTCTTTGAAGTTATCGTTTTGAGCCCGCACTCGGCAGGTGGGTGTCCTATCCAACTGTTCTGACGTCCCCTGAGAGGCATGTCATCCGAATTGAAATGTGAACTCCCTACGATAGAAATGTTCGGTCAAAACTAAAGGACAAATAACGAACACTTCAGGATTCGTATTACTAATAGATTACCACAATTTAATAGAGAGTTCAATCATTTTAGTAGATTTATTTCTGAAAGATGCAAATCTTTTAGAAATTTTACTTTTCGACAGTCTTAATGCCAAGCTCAGCAAGTTGACGATTATCTACACGATCAGGTGCTGAAGTCAGTAAATCGCTTGCGCTTGCTGTTTTTGGAAATGCAATTGTATCTCTCAGATTTGTTGCACCAGATAAGATCATGACGATGCGGTCAAGTCCGAATGCAATTCCACCATGAGGCGGCGTTCCATATTCAAATGCGTCAAGTAGGAAGCCAAATTGTTCTCTAGCGTCTTCGACAGTAAAGCCAAGTGCTTTAAACATTTTTTCTTGAAGCTCTCGTTGGTAAATGCGCAGTGATCCCCCACCTAGTTCATATCCATTTAAGACAAGGTCATAAGCTTGTGCTTTTACTTTGCTAGGATTATTTACTAACTCTTCTTCGTCAGCAGGCATAGTGAATGGATGATGGGCAGCAGTATAACGTCCTTCTTCTTCGTTATATTCGAATAATGGCCACTCCGTAACCCATAGGAAATTGAATTTTGACTCATCGATCAGTCCGCGCTCTTTACCAATTTTTACGCGAAGTGCACCTAATGCATCTGCAACAACATTCTTTTTATCGGCAACGAATAAAAGAAGGTCCCCTGCTTCAGCGTTTGCAGCTTGTTGTAAGGAATCTGCTAGTTCACCTTCAAAAAATCTTGCAATTGGACCAGTAAGACCTTCTTCAGTGACTTTCAACCAAGCGAGTCCTTTTGCACCGTATAATGCTGCATATTCACCTAATGCGTCAATATCTTTACGGGTATAATTATCTGCACCGTTTTTAACATTAATAAGTTTTACTTGCCCGCCTGATTCAACCGCTCCACTAAACACTTTAAATGGTGCTTCTTTTACGACTTCTGAAACATCCGTTAGTTCCATTTCAAAACGTGTATCAGGTTTGTCAGAACCGAAACGTGCTATTGCTTCATCATAAGGAATTCGTTTGAAAGGTGTTTCAACATCAATTCCTTTAACGTCTTTCATCACTTTTTTCATGAGTCGTTCATTCAATTCGATAATTTCTTCAATTGACATGAAACTCATTTCCATATCAATTTGTGTGAATTCAGGTTGACGGTCCGCACGCAAATCCTCATCTCGGAAACAACGCGCGATTTGGTAATACCGATCAAAACCAGAAACCATTAATAACTGCTTAAATAATTGCGGTGATTGCGGGAGTGCGTAAAACTCCCCTTCATGTACTCTGCTTGGAACTAGATAATCCCTTGCCCCTTCTGGTGTAGATTTCGTTAGAATTGGTGTCTCTACTTCCAGGAATCCTTCATCATCTAAGAAATTCCGAATCGTCTTCGTAATATCTGAACGCAATTTAAATGTTTTAGCTAGTTTTGGACGACGTAAATCTAAATACCGATATTTTAAGCGTACTTCCTCACTCACATCTGTTTCATCTTCAATTTGGAAGACTGGCGTTTTAGCTTTATTAATAATCGATACTTCATTTACTTTTATTTCAATAGAACCTGTTTTCAAATTCGGGTTCTTTTGCTTTTCCTCACGTGCGATTACTTCACCTGTAATACTAATTACGTATTCACTACGGATGGTTTCAGCAATTTCAAGTGCTTCTTGTGAAAAAGTTGGATTGAATACAGCTTGCACAATCCCAGAACGATCCCGAAGATCAATAAAAATTACTCCTCCAAGATCTCGTCTGATTTGAACCCACCCTTTTAAGGTCACTTCATTTCCTATATCTTGTTCTGTTACATCGCCGCAATAATGTGTTCGTTGTTGTTGCATTGCTGTCATCCGCCTTTCAATTTACAATGAATTATCCAATGTTAAAATTGCATGTAGCTCTTGGACTAAGCTTTGTGTAGAAACTTTATTTTGTGAACGATCCGCCATATTTCGAAGCATGACAACATCTTCGGCTACTTCATCTTCTCCGATGACAACAACCGTTTTTGCTTTAAGTCGATCGGCTGACTTCATTTGGGCTTTCATTTTACGATCCATATAATCCATATCTGAACGAAGTCCACTATTTCTTAGTTGACTGAGTAATTGAACTCCGACACGTTTTGCTTTATCGCCTAATGTGACGACATAAACGTCTAGATTAGGTTCTTCTTCAAATGACTTTCCTTCTGCTTCAAGCGCAAGAAGAAGACGTTCGATACTCATTCCAAATCCAATACCTGGTGCAGAAGGACCTCCGATATCTTCAGCAAGTCCATTATATCTTCCACCACCACATAACGTTGTAATCGCTCCAAAACCAGCTGACGTGCTCATAATCTCAAATGCAGTATGATTATAATAATCTAGGCCACGAACCAGTGTAGGGTCAATTTCATAGTCAATTTCTGCATCGTCAAGATAACTGATAACTTCTTTAAAATAAGCCGCTGATTCATCATTTAAAAAATCAGCAAGTGAAGGTGCAGATGCGATTAATGGATTTTCTGTATCGACTTTACAATCCAAAATTCGAAGTGGGTTTTTTTCTAGTCTTGACTTACAATCGGTACAAAATTCTTCTATATGAGGATTAAAATGTTCAATAAGCGCTTTTTTATGTGCAGCTCTACACTCAGTATCGCCAAGTGAATTAATAACCAGTTTTAAATCGGTTAAACCTGCACGTTTATAAACATCCAAGGCCAAGGCAATTACTTCAGCATCGATCGCTGGATCATTACTGCCGATTGCTTCAACACCAAACTGAACGAATTGACGATATCTACCTGCTTGTTGTCGTTCGTAACGGAACATTGGGCCTGTATAATAGAGCTTTACTGGTTGGTCGGGATAGCCAAACATTTTATGTTCAACAAATGAACGAACTACTGGAGCAGTTCCTTCAGGTCGTAATGTCATTGAGCGATTTCCCTTGTCTGTAAATGTATACATTTCTTTTTGAACAACGTCTGTTGTTTCACCTACAAGTCGTTGGAATAACTCCGTTTGTTCGAATATCGGAGTACGTATTTCTTTATATTGGTACAATTTACAAACGTCATTCATTATTTTTTCAACTTTTTGCCACTTCCATGTTTCAGAAGGTAATATATCCTGTGTTCCTCTCGGCACTTTAAAATTCATGATCTATTCTCCTTTGCTGCTTTACTCTTTCTAAAAAACAAAAAAAGCCCCCATCCCTTGCATATATGCAAGGGACGAGAGCCTTAATAGCTTCCGCGGTTCCACCCTAATTGGCACAACATGTGCCCACTCGTAAATCGTTTAACGGTCGATTTCCCGTCTTTACCTACTGAAAATTAAATTGTTCAGTAAAGAACCTCGGTGGTGTTGTTCATAGCATTTGTTTGTAGGATGGATTTCAGCCATGTCCTTCCCTCTCTGGTCAAAGCATCATGCAATTACTTTCCACGTCATTAGTAAATTTTATTGAATTTTATTGTCAATTACTCATTAGCTTAATGATTTTAATGCGCTATGTCAACCATTTCGCAAAAAATGTAGTTTTTTGGTAACATTTACTTTATACTAGTTTATAAGAGGAGATGATAATTTGAGTAAAATTGGAAAAATAGCTTTTGCATTCATCCTTATTTTTGTTCTTGCATCAGATTTCACTAAAACAAATGCACAATCTGAAACAGCAATCATCGATGCTAGTCAGCTCAATATCCGCTCTGGCCCTGGTTTATCTTATGATGTCATTGCCACACTACAACAAGATGATCAGGTGAATATCCTATCAACTTCTGGTGATTGGTATGAGATTAAGTACAAAGATAAAAAAGGCTGGATTGCCAGTTGGTTCACTGCGAATAACGATGAAATTGATTCTACTATTACCTCAAATGTAAATTTTTTAAATGTACGTGCTAATCCATCTACATCAGCATCCGTGCTGAAACAAATGAACGCAGGCGAAATTGCAAAGATGAACGGACAAGAAGGTGAATGGACAAGCATTGACGTAACTGGCGTCAAAGGGTGGGTCTATTCAGAATACGTGTCTCATCAATCAGCACCAGTTAGTGAGATTAGTAGTTCTTCGAATGAGAAAAACTATTTTACAGTTTCCGTTAATGCGCTAAATGTTCGAAGCGATGATGATTTATCTTCCAAAAGAATTGGCCTTATTAAAAAAGGAAATACATACAAGGTCCTTCAAAAAAGCGGGAATTGGATTGAATTAGAACTCGAAAAAGGCAAGAATGGTTGGGTATATTCATTTCATGGATCATTATCTGAATCTAAAACTTCCACACCTGTCTCAGATGTAAAAACAAAACCAGAAACAGTTTATATTTTGTCAAATGGAACTAACCTGCGTACCGAAGCTTCTACTTCCTCTAAAGTAGCCGTTCGTGCGAATGCGGGAAATCAATTCCCTGTCGTCTCCAAAAATGGCGATTGGTATGAAGTAAAATTATCGTCTGGCGAAAGTGCATTCGTTGCAAGTTGGGTTGTATCTACTCATCAAGATCCAATTGCTGCGACGAAAAAAATCGCACCAAATCGAGTTGCAGGAACATTAAATGGCGTGACTATTGTGATTGATCCTGGACACGGCGGCTACGATACCGGAACGATAGGCGTTAGCGGAACAAACGAAAAAGACCTAACGATGAAGACTTCTGAGCTACTCGCAAGAAAGTTAACATCTGCAGGTGCAAATGTTGTTCTCACACGTAATATGAATACATTTGTTTCACTTCAGAAGCGGGTTTCAATTAGTCATCAGAATAGTGCGGATGCATTTCTCAGTATCCATTATGATGCATCGATAGACTCATCAATTCAAGGATTTACTACTTATTATACGAATCATTATCAAAAAGAACTTGCAGTTGCGGTAAATGATGGACTGAACTCAACCATTTCACTAAGAAATCGCGGTGCGCAACCTGCGAATTATTACGTTCTACGAGAAAATAAACAAAAAGCTATTTTACTAGAACTAGGATTTCTATCAAATGCATCCGAAGAACATGGCGTCAATACGGATAGCTTCCGTGAACAAGCAACTCAAGGAATCTTCCAAGGGCTACTCACCTTCTTCGATAATCAATTAAAAGAATAACAACAAAAAGTGTATGGGATCTTGATATCCCATACACTTTTTTGTTTTTTGTGTGACTCTTAATTGATGACATTCTCGCTCATCCATTTATTTCGAATCGATAATAATTGTCACTGGCCCGTCGTTTACTAGACTAACATCCATCATGGCGCCGAAAACGCCTGTTTCGACTTGTAAACCTTGTTGTTTCAATTGCTCATTAAAAGTATGCCACAATTGTTCGGCGTGGTCAGGTCGAGCCGCCTCTATATAACTAGGGCGCCTCCCTTTTGAAGTATTAGCATACAGCGTAAATTGTGAAATCGATAAGATATCGCCACCATTTTCAAGAATGGAATGGTTCATTTTTCCACTAGCATCTTCCCACAAACGAAGATTTGCAACTTTCCCTGCAATATACGCCGCATCCTCTTCAGTATCTTCATGCGTAATACCAACAAGTAGAACATATCCACTGCCAATTTCTCCGGTCACTTCTCCGTTTACTGACACAGAAGCTGGACCAGAACGTTGTAAAACAACTCTCATTTGCTACCTCACCCTAACCTAATTAATTACACGTTCAACAGAATATACATCAGGCACTTGCTTAATACGATCCACAATCCGGTGTAGGTGTGCGGTGTTCATAATTTTTATCGACATATTGATTTTAGCGATGCTTTTGCGGTCTGCTTTGCCACTCACTGCGACAATTGGTGTTTTAGTTTCTGCAACAACCATCATCAGTTCATTCAACAAACCTTGTCTATCAAAAGCAGAAATTTCAATATCCACCTGAAATTCTTTGTTGTCTTGTGTAGGTTCATCAGCCCATTCAACATCAATAATTCGATCAGCGCTATTTCCATCACCGAACACATTTGGACAATCTTTTCTGTGAACCGAGACCCCACGACCTTTTGTAATAAAACCCGTAATGTCATCCCCTGGAACTGGATTACAACATTTTGATAAACGGATTAATAAATTATCGATTCCTCTAACAATCACACCTGATTCAGTGGATTGTTTTCTTTGAGCTGTCGTTTGAATATCAGATACAATTTTATTAATCGTATCCTGTTCTTTCCGCTCTTTTCGTAATACTTCAGTTAATCGATTCACAACTTGTTCAGCAGTTATACCATTAAAACCAACCGCCGCACACATGTCTTCTTCAGAAGCAAAATTGAATTTATCGCAAACACGTTCAATATTTTGAGTAGATAAAACCTCTTTCACTAAAAACTCCTGCGCTTTTATTTCCTTTTCAATTGCGTCGCGACCTTTTACAACATTCTCTGCACGTAATTGTTTTTTGAAATATTGCCGAATTTTATTTTTGGCCTGAGATGAATTGGCAATTTTTAGCCAATCTCGACTAGGTCCAAATGATTGTTTAGAAGTTAATATTTCAATGATATCACCAGTATGAAGCTCGGTGTCTAGCGGTACCATCTTGCCATTTACCTTCGCACCAATTGTGCGGTTTCCAATCTCTGAGTGAACACGATAAGCAAAATCAATTGGAACTGAGCCCGCTGGTAGCTCCAGCACATCACTTTGAGGCGTAAATACGTAAATCATATCTGAAAACAAGTCGAATTTTAAGGATTCCATAAATTCTTCAGCATCAGATGAGTCGTTTTGGAATTCGAGAATCTCTCTGAACCACGTCAGTTTGGAATCAATATCTGTAGGATTATTGGATAGAGATTTCCCTTCTTTATAAGCCCAGTGTGCTGCAACCCCATATTCCGCAATCTTATGCATTTCAGAAGTCCTAATTTGCACTTCGAGTGGATCTCCACCTGGTCCGACGACAGTCGTGTGTAGAGATTGATATAAATTTTGTTTCGGCATAGCAATATAATCTTTGAATCTACCCGGCATCGGTTTCCAAAGTGTATGAATAATTCCTAGAACTGCATAGCAATCTTTTATACTTGAAACAATAATACGAACTGCCAATAAATCATAAATCTCATTAAATTCTCTACCTTGTAGCACCATTTTACGATAAATAGAATATAAATGTTTGGGACGTCCAGATAAATCAGCTTCAATATTCATCTGACCAATTTCATTTTTTACCTGCCCCATGATATCCGCTAAATACTCCTCGCGTTCAGCACGTTTGCGATTCATCAAGTTAACGATTCGATAATATTGTTGAGGTTTTAAATAGCGAAGCGCGATATCTTCAAGTTCCCATTTTATTGTTGAAATTCCGAGCCGATGAGCGAGAGGTGAAAATATCTCAAGCGTTTCAGCTGCAACTCGACGCTGTTTTTCAGGAGAAACATGTTTCAATGTACGCATATTATGTAAACGATCAGCGAGCTTTATAAGAATGACTCGAATATCCTGTGCCATTGCGATAAACATTTTTCGATGATTTTCAGCCTGTTTTTCTTCTTTAGACCTGAATTTAAGTTTTTCAAGTTTTGTCACGCCATCCACTAACATTGCAACTTCTTCACCAAATTCTAGAATAATATCTTCACGAGAGACATCAGTGTCTTCTACGACATCATGAAGAAACCCTGCTGCTACCGTAGATGGGTCCATTTCTAATTCTGCAAGAATCCCAGCAACTTGAACTGGGTGAAGAATATAGGCTTCTCCTGAACTTCTAAATTGTCCTTCATGGGCAGTTTTAGATGCCTCGTATGCTTTTTTGACAAAGTTTACATGTTCTTCATTCATATACGAAGATACAAGTTCAAATATTTCTTCTGCTGTCATGTCGCGATCTTTCGCCATAATCATACGCCTCCAAATTGATCAGCAGGTGATCGTTAAAAAAGTAAGTTACAATCCTGCCCCACTCCTTGTTATCCCGAAAAAGTGATAATACTCTCATTGTATGTATAAATGCATGTAAATGTAAAGCACATCGTACAGAAAAATCCCCCGCAGTGAAGCGGAGGACCTCTATTTAGTAAGTCATTAATGCGCGCATATCATAACCAGAAAGTTTTTCACGTCCATTTAAGTATGATAATTCGATCAAAAATGCACAACCAGCTACAACACCGCCAAGTTTTTCAACAAGTTCTATCGTTGCGCCAATCGTACCGCCAGTAGCGAGTAAATCATCAACGATTAGTACCCGTTGACCAGGTTTAATCGCATCGCTGTGGATAGTTAATGTATCTGTACCGTATTCCAATTCATAATTGACACTTATCGTTTCACGGGGTAATTTACCAGGTTTTCTCACAGGTGCAAATCCAATTTCAAGTGCATAGGCAACTGGACAACCAATGATGAATCCGCGTGCTTCTGGTCCTACAATAATATCTGTTTCCACTTCTTTGGCAAACTTTACAATTTCGTCTGTAGCGAATTTATAAGCCGTCCCATTATCCATTATTGTTGTGATATCTTTAAAACTAATTCCTTCTTTAGGATAGTTTGGCACAACTGTTACATAATCTTTTAAATTCATTGTTCGTGTTCCTCCCCGACATTTGAGCCGCTACGTATTGTATCGAACCATAATTTCAATTCCACATAAGGTGCATAAAGCAAACGTTCTTCGAGTTGCATTTGATTTTTTCTTTCTTGATAGGCTGGTGCTTCTTGTAAATCACGTTTTTCTGTTGTTTCTACCGTGGATATTATTCCATCCTTAATAGTAACAAATTTGAGCTCAGAAAACACCTTTGACATAAATTTTACTGAATCTATTCGCCAGCCTTTATGTTTTGCGAGCTTTTCTCCGTTTTGTATAAAATCAAAAGTTCCCCGGCTTTTTATAAAACTATAATACCAGCCAAATTGCTCACGACTCGGTAACCCATTAAAGTAGCGGGATTCATGAACATGAAAATGTGCATATATCCGTTCAGGAACATAATCTTTAACCACTTCTTCTAATACGGAAACATTTTTCGGGATATCCAATAAAACAATATTCGCGGCACTTGATGCCATTACTTCACCATAAAGTTCTATTTTATGTCCGTTCATCATAGGACGGAATTGGTCAATTGTTGTTTGTTGGAATGCGATAAATGAAGTATTGACCAAAGGAATCGTATGTAGCCACCTAGACGCCTCACGAATCCCTCTCAGATCGAATAACTGCCATTCATCAGATAAAATATCTCGAACGAGCAATTGCGGTTTTTTATTGCCATTCCATTCATTTACTTCTAGATCTCCAACGACAGATAACTTTACATTCGGTGTAATTTGATCGGCTATGTCGCCAAATCCGAAACCAATAGCATCGAGTGATGAGCTACCATCTGTTAAGTCAAGCTTCATATGGTTTTTTGCTGCCCCGATTTTCCGAACCGAGCTGGCAATTAAATTTTCAAATAAGTAGGTTGGCTTTTCAAACCCCATACCAAATGGTCGTAGCAACTCGAGTTTTTCAAGCGTCTTCACATCGATTTCATCGAGACTTAACGGAACATCAATGGAAAGTTTGGGAATCAGTTGATCTTCACTCAATATCAGATCTGCTTGACGATTCAAGTTTTCACGTAATAAAGATAAATTTTCAAGATTTATGGTCATTCCCGCTGCCATCGGATGTCCACCAAATCCTGCTAGAATATCAGCATTTTCACTCAGTTCAGCGTACATATTATAACCTTCTATACTTCTTGCCGATCCTTTTGCAATAGCAGCCTCAGAGTCAATGGATAATAGAATCGAAGGTCGATAGTATTTATCGGTTAAACGGGATGCAACAATCCCTACAACACCTGAATTCCAATTTTCTTTGGCTAATACAAATACTTTCGGAATTTGATCACCATACATTTCCTCGATCATAGCTTCCGCTTCTTTTGTAATATTAGCTACCAGTGCCTGTCGTTCTTTATTTAAATCATTTAATTGCTCAGCAAGACCATTTGCAACCTGCACATCAGTCGTTTTTAATAAATCAACAGCAGGCGAAGCATTTCCCAATCGTCCAACTGCGTTAAGACGCGGTCCAATCATAAAACCAATCGTTTCTTCTGTTATTTTGGATTGTTCCGTGCCAGCTAATTTTGTGAGTGCTTGAAATGCGGGACGTTTAGAAGTACGAAGACGTCTAATGCCTTCTTTTACAAAATACCTATTTTCTCCTCTAAGTGGGACAAGGTCGGCTACAGTTCCAATGGCAACAAATTCAAGTAAATCCACAGGAATCTCATCGAGTAGTGCGCTCGCAAGTTTAAATGCAACACCTACGCCAGCTAAATCTGGAAATGGATAATGTCCATTTGGATGACGCGGATGAATAATTGCATCAGCTTCTGGCCAAGTTTCTCCTACTTCGTGATGGTCTGTAATAATCACTTTCATACCGAGCGTTTTCGCGAAAGCAACTTCATCAATACCAGACACACCATTATCAACCGTAACGATTACTGAAGCACCTTGTTGGTAGATATCTTGGAATAGGTCCTTATGCGGCCCATATCCATGTTCAAATCGATTTGGGATCACAAAAAACACATCAGCACCAAGTTTTTCTAGCGCAGTCGATAAAACAGCAATACTTGTTACACCGTCCGCATCATAATCACCATAAATGGCTATTTTTTCGTTATGTTGAATTGCTTGTTTTAAAATCTCAACAGCCTTTTCCATATCATTCAATAAAAATGGGTCGTGAATAGATGATTCATCCATATGTAAAAATAACTTTGCCTCTTCTGGATCTGTAATTCCTCTCGAAGCAAGTATTTTTGCGTGCACTGTAGGAATCGCTAAAGCTGTTGATAATTGATTTACAATTGTTTCATCTGGACGTTCAATCGTCCATTTATTTTTTGATTCAATCAACACGTTCACATCCTCAACTCTATTATAACGGATGTGAGAGTCTGAGAGTAATTTTTTGGTTACAGAATTACTTAATCAAAAAATACAGCCCCGCGAATTAGCGAGTGCTGTACTCTTTCAATGATTAGCTTAAGTGTTTCTCTTCGTTTTTCTCTGGTTCGATTGGGCCGACCAGTTTTTGTAACTCCATAATTTGGTTCTGTTGAGCAGCAATCGTCAATTCTTTTCCGTTAATTTCTTTCATTAATTCTTTCACGCGGTGATTTGTGACCACAGACCGGACCATCGCAACGATACCACTTATCGCCGCACCTAGTAATGCTGAACATAAAATAACCAGTACGAGTGGCCATTCTGCAGTGCCAAAAGCATAGTTTACAGGAACAGCATCGACATTTAGCACTGAAAAAACTGCAATTATAATAGCAAATAAAAGACCAATAAGCCATGTCCATTGAAATTTCATAAAATTCCCCCTTTCGAATAAGAAAAACAGGATATACATGAGTATACCCCGTTTCGATTCATTACGAAACTATTTAGACAACAGGCTCATCCGATCCCCATTGTTTTTTCTCTTTATTTCCTTCAATTTTACCTTTTTTATTCATTTCACGTTTCTTTAAATCAAACCATATTTGAGCTGAAATGAAAATCGATGAATAAGTTCCCGCAAGTAAACCGATAAGAAGAGCTATCGAGAACGGACGGATGGATTCTGCACCGAGTAGCATAAGTGCTACGACAACAAATACAACTGTCAGGACAGTGTTTACAGAACGACCAAGTGTCTGACGTAGAGATTTATTGACGATTTCCGCAAGTTCTGTAACATCCTTAATCGTCCCGCGAGTGACTAGGTTCTCCCTAATCCGGTCAAACGTTACAATCGTATCGTTAATGGAATAACCGACAATCGTCAAGACCGCTGCGATGAATGTAATATCGACTTCAAGTCGCAAAATACTAAATATCGCTAGCATAAAGAATACATCATGGACAAGTCCAATGATTGTCGATAATCCCATACGCCATTCAAAACGAAGCGCGACGTATAGTAGAATACCTAACCCCGCAAAAAGAAGTGCATAAAGCGCATTTTTTGCAAGCTCTTTTCCCACAGTTGAAGAAACCGTTGATATATTTGGTTCTGAACCGTAAATCTCAGAGAGCTCAGCCTTTAATCCATTAACTTCTTCTTGCTTGAATTCATCTACATATCGTGCGACACCAATATCGCTATTATCTCCCGAAATGACAATGTCGCTAGATGGATAACCAAGCTCTTCTAACTGATTTGAAAACTCTTCTTGTGATAAGGCTTCACTGCTAAGAACTTCAACACGTGTACCACTTGAAAAGTCAATGCCGAGATTTAGCTTAAACACTGAAAGCATAATCGCTCCTGCAATGAGGAGTAGAATCGATAACGTATAAAATGTCTTTCTTGACTCTACAAAATTGAAACGATCAAATTTCGTCGACAACTCTAATGTTTCGACTTGCTCTTCTGGTGCGTGAATTCTGCTTTTTCGAATACCGAACAATCCTGGCTTGTTGTCAAGGAGACCACTGTTTACAAGTAATCCTAGTAGTAATCTAGAACCCCAAACAGCTGTTAAGAAGCTCACAAGAATACTGATGATAAGGATCATCGCAAAACCTTGAACAGAACTTGTCCCGAAAATAAAGAGGACGACTGCAGCAATAATCGTTGTTAGGTTCGCGTCAAGAATGGCAGTAAATGCTTGTTTCGCACCTGCTTGGAAAGATTCTTTAACCGATTTTCCAACACGTAATTCCTCACGAATTCGTTCATATGTTAATATATTCGCATCGACTGCCATACCGACCCCAAGCATTAATGCTGCAATCCCCGGAAGCGTTAGTACGCCGTTAATCGCGGTGAATACGACTAGAATCAGGTAAATATAAACAGATAAAGTGATGACCGCGATAAGACCAGGTAAACGGTAATAAAGGATCATGAAAATAAAGATTAATGCGACCCCAATAATTCCGGCTGTCACTGTTTTATTTAGTGCTTGTTCTCCAAACTGTGCACCAACTGAAGTAGAATAGATCTCTTCAAGATGAACAGGTAACGCTCCAGCATTTAAAATACCAGCAAGTTCCTTTGTTTCCTGCACACTAAACGGTGATCCAGATATTTGAACACTGGATGAATGAATAGGCTTATCAACTCTTGGTGCAGATACAAAAGTTGGATCTGGCTTCATGATTTCTTCTTGATAAGAATCGACGCCTTCTTCAAAATCAAGCCAAATGACCATGACATTTTTGTTTTGAGATTTTAACTTTGCTAGCTCAGTTGTAATTTCTCCGAATTTATTTGGATCTTCCATTTCAAGAGAAACGACAGGTTGTCCCAGCTCCCCAAAACTTGGTTGTGCTTTCCCTTCTTTTAAATCACTTCCATCGAGAAGTAGATTATCATCTGCGTCTCTAAATGTTAGGTTCGCCTGTGTTGAGAGTAGCTCTCTCGCTGACTCTTGATCCTCCACACCAGCTAGCTGTACACGTATTCGATTATTCGATTCGACTTGAATATTCGGTTCACTGACTCCGAGCACATCAATACGCTTCCCTAATGCACCGGCAGTATCGGTTACCATAGCTTCTGTAATTGTCTGGTCTTTGTCTTTAAGCGATTGGACTTCGTATAGAACTTCAAACCCACCTTGTAAATCAAGACCAAGTTTCACATCTTTTAAAATCGGATTTGCTGTCGTTCCTATCGTCGCGGCAAAAATGACGAGTAGGAGTAAAAACGATACTATCCGTCCTCTAGTTTTCATACTTGAAATTCCCCCTCATTCTGATGAGTGGTACAACTTTTTTTAATAGTACTCACTCGAAAACACAATAACCTTATTATGAAACACTGGTCTCTATGTGTCAATTAGACATAGACATTTATCATGATTCATTTTCAGCATCTTTTTTTGGATTTAGAAGAATTTGCAAATCAGCACTGTTTATTTCTGAAAACCAGTCTGAATTACGTTGGGCTTCAATTTGTGTGTACGTCATGAAAGCGGCGGGTAAAATCTTTAAGATATCATCAGTCACTTGATAACTTCTCATTTCATTCACATTTTTCTTACGCCATAATTTACGTACACAATATATCCATATATCTTCTACAGTTACAGTTGTATAGCCGTACAAATGGAATTCGTTCCGCTTACTTTGAAGTGCAGGAAGCATTTTCGTGTATATAGGACCATGTTCTGTACTCATCTTCCCAATCCTTTCTCTTACAGTCTTATGTACGTGCTTATCCGCTATGCTCAGTATACCAAAAACTAGGCATAATGTGACATTTAATTTTCAAAAAATAACAAATCAAAAACAAACTGTCTCTTAGTCAATCCTGAACGACTAAAGACAGCTTGTTTTTTTAAACGATTTACTTCTTAATTGTAATGATATCTTTTTCTTGATGATCTACAGAATCCATTTTATTAATATCAATCACTTCTCCGTCAAATAAGTTCGTGAAGATGATTGGTGTAATAATGGATGTTGCATGTTCTTTAATATAATCAAGATCAACCTGTAATAAAGTTTGGCCGATTTCGATACGATCATCTTGAGATACGAACGCTTCGAAACCCTTTCCTTCTAACTTCACAGTATCAATGCCAACATGGATTAGTATTTCTCTACCTGAATCGGAAAGGATGCCGATTGCGTGCTTAGTTGGGAACAAGCTGACAACTTTTCCGTTAACAGGAGATACGATTTTCCCGTCAGTTGGCAAAATTGCAAAGCCGTCACCCATCATTTTACCGGAGAATACTGCGTCTGGAACTTCAGATAACGGTTTAACTTCTCCTTTAATTGGTGATACGAATAAATCTGATGCGTCAAGAATCGGTGCTTCGGTTGTTGATGGTTCGGCAATCACTTCAGCTCGTGGACGTTTTCCACTGACAACATCTTGAATTTGCCCTTTAATAATTTCGGAACGTGGACCGAAAATGGCTTGAATATTATTTCCAACTTCTAACACACCTGCTGCACCTAGTTTTTGCAATTCTTTTTTGTCAACAACTTTAACATCTTTTACAGAAACACGGAGGCGCGTAATACAAGCATCTAAATTTGTAATATTTTCTTGTCCGCCCATTGCTTTAAGAATATCGTAAGGAAGATCGCTTGTTGCACCTGCTTGTTTACTGTCTTCCTCGTCTTCGTCACCTTTTTCACGACCTGGTGTCATAAGATTGAACTTACTAATCATGAAGCGGAATAAGAAGTAATAGATAACCGCAAAGACTAGACCTAGAGCGATTACAATCCACCAAGCTTCCCTACCCGGTAAAATTCCAAAGAGGAAGAAGTCAATCGCACCCCCGGAGAACGTATAACCGACATGTACTTGGAAAAATGTCATTAAGACAAATGATAACCCATCTAACACCGCGTGAATGAAGAACAAAATCGGTGATAAGAATAAAAACGAGAACTCAAGTGGTTCTGTAATCCCTGTTAAAAATGACGTCAGAGCACCTGAACCCAAAAGTCCAGCGACTAGTTTCTTTCTTTCAGGACGCGCTGCATGATACATCGCTAACGCAGCAGCCGGTAAACCGAACATCATAATTGGAAACTCTCCACCCATAAAGTTTCCGGCAGTTAGTTTAACGCCGTCTTTTAATTGGGCAAAGAAGATTGTCATATCACCGCGAACAACTGAGCCTGCCGCTGTCGTATACGATCCAAATTCATACCAAAATGGTGCATGGAAGATATGGTGTAGACCGAACGGGATTAAGAGACGTTTAATGAACCCGAAGAAAAACACGGCAATATATGTTCCTTCTTCTAATAACCATAAAGACGCAATGTTCATGCCCGTTTGAATTGGTGGCCAAATTATAAGCAGCGCCAATCCTGCTATAAACGCAAAACCTGCTGTTGCGATTGGAACAAATCGTTTTCCTGCAAAAAAACCAAGGAAAGACGGCATTTCAATAGCATGGAACTTATTATAACTAAAAGCAGCGATCAATCCGACGAGAATCCCGCCGAACACACCCGTCTGTAATGTTGGAATTCCGAACACTAAAGCATAACTAGGGTCATTCGCTAACATATCTGGCGTGATGCCTAACCAAGAACTCATCACTTGATTTAATACCAAATACCCAACAAGTGCTGCTAATGCTGCAGCCCCGTCCTTTGCAAGACCAATGGCGACACCCACCGCAAAAATAAGCGGTAAATTTCCAAATATGATTCCGCCTGCATCTTCCATCACCATGGCTGTCAACTGAATCCAATCTGCTGACAAAAACGGCATGAAATTCAGCATTGTTTCTTGTTGTGCAGCATTACCAATTCCCAGCAGTAATCCTGCCGCAGGTAACAATGCAACTGGAAGCATTAACGCTTGCCCTACTTTTTGCAAAACCCCAAATGATTTTTTAAACACTTTTATATTCCTCCTAATTTCAAAGTCATTAGATTTTTCATCCAATAAAAAAAGGCATGAGAAAAAGAAATTGAAAGATGCTTTAGGTTACCCTAAAACTCCAATTCAATCATCCTTTTACTCATGCCTGATCGGATCAGTTACACGTATCTAGATAGATTATTATAGTATTGCTGTGAAAAAACTAATGCATTTATAAATGTATTGTAGCATAATGATTTTGCAAGTTCAATACCTTTATAACTGTTTCTTTGCATGCAAGCGTTGTAGATGAAGCGAAAGGTAAACAGCTTCACCTTCATAAATGTCTACTTGTAAAGTTTGTTGCATAATTTTTATTAATTTCCAAGCGAGATTATAGCATAACGGATATTCTGTTTTAAGCACATGCGTAATCGCCTTTGGTTCATTCACTTTCTCTCCACGGACCATTCGTTCAATTGCAAAACGTAAGTGGCGGATTAAGCGTGTGTAATCGATACTATTTCTATCAATTTCTAATGAGAATTGTTCCTCTATAACACCAATCAGTTTCACGATTAACTCTGAATACGCCGCCAACTCACCCACATTTTTATTTTCTATTGCACTGTGAATGTGTAAAGCGATAAAACCAACTTCGCCTTCTGGTAAGTCAATTTGTAGTTTTTCATTGACCATTTCGGTTACTTCTTCTGCAATTCGATATTCATCTGGATAGAGCGCTTTCGTTTCTAAGAGAAAAGGATTCCGAATCATGATCCCTTGTTTCATACGAGTAATCGCAAAAGCTAGATGGTCGGTAAGCACGACGTGAATGTTTTCGTTCAATGGCATTCCCGCTCTTTCACGAATGACTTCCGCGACTGAAATTAGCGTTTTCATCGTTACTTCATCGATCGTCGAAAGTAATTGTTTATATTGCGCTTGTTTTTCAGGGTCATTTAGCACAAACATTTTCTCGACATTTTCGGAAGTGATCGAATCACCTGGCTTCTTTCCAAATCCAATGCCTATTCCGATTAACACAACTTCATTTCTGTTAATGTCAGTGGCGATTAGGACATTATTATTCAATGATTTTAGCACTTCGTATATTTTCATTCATCTATCCCCATTACAATTTCATAGTTTCATAATACCACTTATCTTTGGGAATGGTTAGTTTCCGTATGTAATAACAATTATTCGAAAGCATAGAATTGTAGAGGGACAAATTTATTTGTTCGATTTTATCGCAAATTTCTTGAATTAAGAAGGAGTTGTTGTATTTGTCTTCATTCATCCGCGGGACAGCTGTCTTAATGGTCGCTGTATTTATGTCAAAACTATTGGGGTTTGTCTATCGAATTCAATTTATGCGCATTGCGGGTGAAGAATCTGTTGGAATTTATATGACTGCATACCCCGCATTTATCTTTTTTCTATCCTTAGTTCAACTTGGGATACCAATTGCAATTGCCAAAGTCATCGCTGAACATAAAGTGAAAGGCGAGCATGAAAAAATAGCAGCTGTTATGAAAACAGCCGTTTTTATGACTCTATTAACAGCGATTGTTTTTATACCGACATCCATCGCATTTGTTCCCTATTTAGCAGGGACCCTTCTTGGCAATCCTGCATCTGCCTCCGCGCTTTATGCAGGTATTGCGATTGTACCAGTCGCGGCCATTGGCGGTTTAATAAGAGGGTATTTTCAAGGAATCACACGGATTGAGGAAACGGCATGGTCGCAAATCATTGAACAATTTTTCCGCATTTTGCTCATTACTTGGATGCTCCCGTTCATCCTATCTCCTGATAATACAGCACTGAATGCAGCGTATGCGATGATTATCACAATGCTAGCTGAAGCTGTATCAGTCATTTATTTATTAATAAAATATCGTCAATACCGAAAACGAAATGCAAATGAAGAAACTGGAAAAAAACAAAAAAGATATCCTTTCGAGCCAATTCTTGAAGTCGCATTGCCTTCATCGGGTAGTCGGCTATTTGGTACGTTTACATGGTTTTTAGAACCCATCATATTTTTGCGCGCACTTTCTATGTCTGGTATCACTGCAATTGCTGCGACTTCCTTATATGGGATTATTTCGGGCGTGCTCATCCCGCTACTCTTGTTCCCGTCATTCATCCCTTATGCATTGTCTGTGGTATTAGTGCCCGCGGTAAGTGGGGCTGCAGCTTCTAAAAACAAAAACAAATTACGTGAACGGATCCATTTAGCCCTACGTTTATCCGCCATTACAGGTACTTTCGCAGCGGCCGTATTTTTTTTACATGGACAGGTGCTTGCGGAAAAACTTTTCCATATTACAGAAGGCGGATCCTATATGGCAATGTTGGCACCCGTATTTTTCTTTTACTATATTCAAGGCCCACTCTATTCCATTTTGCAAGCAACAGGAGAAGCCAAGGCCGGGATGATGAATTCTGTTTACGGCGGTATCGCAAAACTCGCTGTCATGTTTGTACTCGCATCTCAGCCTGGCATACAAGAAACGGGTGCAATACTCGCGATTGGGTTCGGCGTCCTCATCACTTCTTTTCTTCATATTGCAACACTTCGTAAAAACAGATCAACAGCAACTGGTTTTACCATGTTCGCACTTCCCTATATTTCCTTTATTTTGACTGCGATTATGCGTCCGATTTTCATCCCCATTGGGAATTTGGACATCATCACAGAATGTCTCATCACATCATTTTTTCTACTGATTATACTTATGTTAACGCGCCAGTTGCGATTCAATGACTTTTTATTACTTAAAAAATTATTAAAAAGAAGTAGTTATTGATATTCTTCTTTTAATTGAAATTGTAGTTTGCCTTTCTCATTCGAACAATAAAAAACATGTTCGATATCATTAATACCAAGATTTGCTAACTCGTCGATTAATTGTTTTTCCGTCAATCCAACGATTTCAACGTGGCGGCTTTGAATAACTCCATCACTTATCAATGCAAGAACAGGTTGCGTTTCTTCTTTAGTAAACACAGAAAGATTGCCCGATGGTTCTAAAAAAGCAAATGTGACTTCAAGTACAGAACCGATTTGTTGTTCTCTCAGCTGTTGAAACAAATCGTCCAAATTATAGCGTTGCTTTCTCATTTCTTCTTCCAATATAATTCCGTCCCGTATGATAACAGTTGGATCACCATCCACCAAATCACGAAACATTTTACTTTTCAATGAAATAACAGATGAAATTAATTGAATGATGAGCAGTAAAAAGATGGGCAAAATTGCATGGAAAAGATTCTTATCTGTATCTTCAATCGCAAGTGCGCCAACTTCAGCCATGATAATAAATACAACAACATCAATGACACCAAGTTCTCCAACTTCTCTTTTTCCCATAACTCGTAAAACGACTAATATGATTATATATATAATAAATGTACGAAAAACAATTATTAAGATATCGCTCAATGACATCCGCCTCCGATAGAAAGGATGCCCAAACTGATTCATCTTATATACAAAAAATAAAAAGACGGTTCTTAGAAATGGATGACTCCATCTCAAGAACCGTCTAGCTATTTAAAATTAAAGTTGTTCAGTAACGCGACCAACAGCTTGTCTATCAAAACGCAGTGTCATACCATCTGCGACTTTCAAGTACACCGTAGTTTCGTCTACTGCATCAATTGATCCGTGAATGCCACCGATAGTAATTACTTTGTCTCCTCGTTTCAATGCACTTTGCATCGACTTTGTTTCTTTTTGACGCTTTTGTGCAGGTCTAATGAGAAAGAACCACATGATTGCGAACATTGCTACGAATGGTAATAACTGATAAAGTGTGTCCATTATAATCCCCCTTTCAAACAAGATATATTATACAAGATTTAGAAGTTTTTTGCATCAGGTTTGTTAAATCCGTAACGCTCAAAAAATTCTTCGCGGAAATCGCCGAGACTATCTGTGCGAATTGCATCTCGTACTTGCTCCATTAAATTTATGAGAAAGTACAAGTTATGATAAGACGTTAGTCGAATTCCAAATGTTTCTTCAGCTCGTATTAAATGATGAATGTATGCGCGGCTGTAATTTTTGCAGACATGACAATCACAATTCGGGTCAAGTGGACCAAAATCACGTTTGTATTTTGCATTCCGGACAACAAGTCTACCTTCACTTGTCATTAATGTGCCGTTTCGTGCAATACGTGTCGGCAAGACGCAGTCAAACATATCAATCCCGCGAATCGCACCATCAATTAGAGAACCCGGTGAACCGACGCCCATTAAATAACGCGGTTTATCCTGCGGAAGTAAGGGTGTCGTAAATTCCAATACTTCGTTCATCACTTCTTTTGATTCCCCGACGGATAATCCGCCTATGGCATAACCAGGAAAATCCAGTGAAATCAGGTCCTTAGCACTTTGTTTACGAAGTTCTTCAAATTCGCCGCCTTGAATGATTCCGAACAATGCTTGATCATTCGGTCTTTCGTGCGCCGATAGACAACGTTCTGCCCATCGCGACGTCCGTTCAACGCTGGCTTTCATATACTCAAATGTTGCAGGATACGGCGGGCATTCATCAAATGCCATCATAATATCCGCACCAAGCGCATTCTGTATTTCTGTTGCTTTTTCAGGACTTAAAAATAATTTACTACCGTTTAAATGATGTCGAAAATGGACTCCACTTTCTTCAATTGTTCTAAATTTACTTAAGGAAAATACTTGGAAACCACCAGAATCCGTTAAGATTGGTTTATCCCAATTCATAAATTTATGCAATCCACCGGCTTCTTTTATGATGTCGTGTCCTGGACGTAACCATAAATGGTAGGTGTTACTTAAAATGATGCCAGAGCCAATTTCTTTTAATTCCTCTGGAGACATCGTTTTCACAGTCGCTTGTGTCCCAACAGGCATGAATGTTGGTGTTTCAAAGGAACCATGAGGTGTATGAACAATCCCGAGTCTTGCCCCGGTTTGTTTACATGTTTTAATATGTTCGTAAGTTACTGCTGCTGTCATTGATCTGAATCCTTTCTGTTTGGAGGCTTGATGAACATCGCATCGCCGAAACTGAAAAAGCGATAGTTCTCCTCAATTGCCGAATGATAAGCCTTAAGAATATGTTCCCTAGAGGTTAGTGCTGAAACGAGCATCAGTAATGTCGATTTCGGCAAATGGAAATTTGTCAATAACCCATCGACAATTGTAAATTGATAACCCGGGTAGATAAATATCGACGTCCATCCACTAGATGCTTCGATGTCCCCATCAAATTTCGACCCAATTGTTTCCAATGTACGGGCAGATGTTGTTCCAACTGCGATTACTCGTCCACCACGTGCTTTAGCTGCATTAATCGATGCGGCAGTTTCTGCTGTCACCTGATAATATTCAGCATGCATTGTGTGGTCTTCAATTGTGTCAACGCTGACTGGACGAAAAGTCCCAAGTCCAACATGGAGTGTTACAAATGTAATGTCCACGCCTTTGTCACGGATTTTCGTTAATAATTCTTCGGTAAAATGCAGACCAGCTGTGGGTGCTGCTGCCGAGCCACGATTTTTCGCAAAGACGGTTTGATACCGTTCTTTATCGTCCAAGGTTTCGGTGATATAGGGCGGTAATGGCATTGTTCCTAGTCTATCAAGAATCTCATGAAAAATCCCGTCATACGTAAATTTAAAGATTCGTCCACCTTGTTCAAGAACACCCGTACATTCCGCTTTCAATATACCATCACCAAAAGTAACCGTATGTCCAATTTTAATACGTTTTGCTGGTTTTACAAGTGTTTCCCATTCATCTACACCATTTTCTTTTAATAAAAGGACTTCGATGACTGCTCCAGTGTCTTCTTTGACACCCATTAATCGTGCAGGAAGGACACGAGTATCATTTAAGACAAGTAAATCTCCAGTATTTAATTCAGCTAGAAAACTTGAAAACTGGCGATGTTCAATCTCACCAGTTTCTTTATCAAGTATGAGCAATTTACTTGCTGTACGATCTTTTAATGGTGTTTGTGCAATGAGTTCTTCTGGTAAATCAAAATCAAAGTCATTTACATTCATTACGTCGTAATGCCACCTTCATTTTATAAATTATGGTTTTTCAGGAATTGCATATCCAAAATGAGTATATGCATAATTTGTTACAACTCTACCACGCGGTGTACGTTGAATGAAACCAATTTGCAATAAATAAGGTTCATAAACATCTTCAATTGTCACAGATTCTTCACCAATGCTCGCGGCGATCGTATCAATTCCAACAGGTCCCCCGCGGAATTGCTCAATCATTCCCGTGATAAGCTTATGGTCGATATGATCCAAGCCGAGTGCATCGACTTGTAGCATTTCAAGTGCTTCCTGTGCAGTAGCAAGTGAAATTTTACCATCGCCGCGCACTTGTGCATAATCCCGAACCCGTCTCAGTAATCGGTTAGCAATTCGAGGCGTACCTCTAGAACGTTTTGCCATTTCAATCGCAGCTTCACGGTCAATTGAAACATCAAAAACTGATGAACTTCTGACAACAATCTCTGTCAACGGTTCTTCCTCATAAAACTCAAGTCTTAAAGGAACACCAAAACGATCTCGTAAAGGCGCAGACAATGCGCCAGCACGCGTCGTCGCACCGATGAGTGTGAACGGCGGTAAGTCGAGCCGGACCGAACGAGCGGAAGGCCCCTTCCCTACAACGATATCAAGACAAAAGTCTTCCATAGCAGGATAAAGCACTTCCTCAATCGCACGGTTCAGCCTATGAATTTCATCTATGAATAAAACATCGCCTGGTTCAAGCGAAGAGAGGACCGCTGCAAGATCCCCAGGACGCTCTATTGCCGGGCCGCTGGTCATTCGGATATTGACATTCATTTCGTTTGCGATAACAGTAGCTAAAGTAGTTTTACCAAGTCCTGGTGGTCCGTACAAGAGGACATGATCCAGGCTTTCGCTTCGCCCTTTTGCTGCTTCGATAAAAATACTGAGATTGTCCTTGACCTTTTCTTGTCCAATGTATTGGTTAAGGAGTTGCGGACGAAGAGACTGTTCAAACCCTTCGTCAAACTCTGTTGTTTCTCCTGATATGACACGATCCTCCATCGTACACCATCCTTTCTATGGCCAATCAGCCCTATTATTGTTTAAGGAGTAGTCGCAAGGCTTTTTTCATATAGCCTTCTGTATCGAGCTCTTCTTTTTCGATTACAGGTTTGACTTTGTTTAGTTCGCGTTGTGAATAGCCTAATGCTTCGAGCGCTAACAAGGCTTCGTCGAGTGCACCGTTTTCAGCCATTGTGAGAAGTGAATGCTCTTCATCTTCATAATCAATCTCGGTGAATAGGTCATGCAACTTCCCTTTTAAGTCGAGAATCATCTGGCGAGCGGTCTTTTTCCCGACACCTGGAAACTGGACGAGGAATGTTTCATCTTCACGTTCGATGGCGCCAATGACTTGTGATGGAATACCACTTGCCAAGATGGCTAGCGCACCTTTGGGACCGATCCCAGATACAGTGATTAGTTTTTTAAATAGTTCGCGTTGTTCTAAAGTTTTAAAACCTAGTAGTAGTTGCACATCTTGGCGTACATGCAAATAGGTAAACACTTGTTGGATCTCATCTGTCTTATGAAATGCGTACGGATTCGGCGTAGCGATCAACCAACCTACCCCGTTTTGGTCAAGTGTTATGTATTCGGGTGTGACACGTGTGACATGCCCTTTTATGTAATCGTACAAGCAGATTGCCCCCTTAAAATAGCTATCTTCGATTATACCATACGAACGCACTTTCTACAGCCGATTGTGTCGTTGGGGTTGTTTTTTATGATTGTTGGGGTGGGTGTATAGTCCCGTTTTGCGGATATGTGTAGGGAATGTGCGGAAATAGTGTGGATTTCTTCGGAAATGCAATGTGAATGTACTGATATGTTGTCGAATCATCGGATTTAACTCTCGAATCTACGGATATACTCAAAATTTAGGCGGTGGAGGGATTTTATTATTTAGTTAGGGAAGAATTGGATGGAATATAATAGGCTCTACTGAAGTACCTCAACGAATTAGGATTTCAAAACTTGTATATTTGTGTGAAAACGTTAATTTCCGTTCCGGGCGGACGCTTTCCACGGGCATCACCTCAGCCTCCTCGTCGCAAATTGTGCACTGGACCCTTAAAATTGGACACTATTTTTCTAAGCAG
>NZ_JBYHFO010000027.1:0-39925 GCF_057669865.1 Sporosarcina sp. Y1009
GTTAAACGATAAGGATAGGTGGGAGATTAACTGCCCGTAAATGCCCGATTGGTTCAACTAACAATCCGTGGGGAAGAACACCCCACGGATTGAAGTTTCACTTTATTGATTAAAAGGAGGAATTTGCGATGAAAACAGAGGTTTTACGAGTGTTACAAGAATTTAGTCCAGTTCCCTTAGCTGAAAATATGTTGGAACGCCCGGTTCATACACATATGGGCGATATGGCGTTGCCTTGCTTCACGTTTGCAAAACAGTTAAGAAAATCTCCCATCATAATTGCAGATGATTTTGTAAAAGCAATTGATCATCCACTTATCCACAAAGCCGAAGCTGTCAACGGATACGTGAATTTATTTTTAAACCGGAAGATGGTTACCAGTTCCTTACTCCAATTAATTCAGAAAAAATCCTTTAATTATGGAGCGTCTCAGATTGGAAATGGTAAGGTTGTGACCATCGACCTATCGTCTCCCAATATCGCAAAACCGTTTTCAATGGGCCATTTGCGTTCTACAGTCATCGGAAATTCAATTGCTTTACTGTTGGAAAAAAGAGGATTTAAAACTGTCAAAATCAATTACATTGGGGATTGGGGGACTCAGTTTGGTAAACTCCTAACAGCCTACCGGAAATGGGGAAATGAACAAGAAGTACAGCACGCTCCAATTCAGACACTTTTAAAGTTATATGTCCAATTTCATGAAGAAGCTGAGCGAGACAATTCGTTGAATGATCAAGGAAGAGCTGCTTTTAAAGCATTAGAGGACGGAGATACCGAAGCGCTTGCCCTATGGAAATGGTTCAAATCGGAATCACTAAAGGAGTTTCAACGTATTTATGATTTACTCGGCGTGAAATTCGACTCCTATAACGGAGAAGCCTATTATAACAATAAAATGGAACCGATTATCGATATATTGAATGAAAAGGGATTGTTAACAGAATCGGATGGCGCTTTGGTCGTTGAATTGGAAGATGATATGCCGCCTTGCCTCATTAAAAAATCAGACGGGGCAACGCTGTATGCCACTCGCGATTTGATTGCTGCAATCGACAGAAAAAAGACCTATGATTTCGTGAAATCCGTCTATGTCGTTGGGAATGAACAAAGTCTACATTTTACACAATTCAAAAAAGTACTCGAAAAAATGGGTTATGAATGGGCGAAAGATATCCTGCATGTACCTTTTGGGCTCATCATGAAAGACGGAAAAAAGATGTCGACACGAAAAGGGAAAATCGTCTTGTTAGAAGAGGTTTTAAAAGAGGCAATCGCACTTGCCCAATCAACGATTGAAGAAAAAAATCCACATTTAAAAAATAAAGAAATCATTGCCGAGGCGATAGGTGTTGGAGCAGTTATTTTCAGCGATTTAAAACAGCATCGAAAGCATGATATCGATTTTGATCTAGAGAAAATGCTTCAGACTGAAGGGGAAACCGGGCCATATGTTCAATATACTTTTGCCCGTGCAAATTCAGTGTTGAGAAAGTCAGGTGAAGTAAATTCATATTCCGTGGACGCAGTAAATGATTTCGAGTGGGAAATCATAAAAGAGCTAGAACAGTTCCCTCAAATCATTCAACTATCTGCTGACGAATTAGATCCTTCAATCATTGCGAAGTACGCAGTCGACCTTGCACAGGTTTTCAACTCTTTTTACGCGAATGTTCATGTACTTACTGATATGGAAAATATACCATATCGAATTGCACTTATCACAAGTACGACGGTTGTTTTAAAGGAAGCGCTTCGATTGTTGGGAATGAAAGCGCCGGAAGAAATGTGACAGTTAAAAAACCTGTATCACAATTTTTAGATTGTGATACAGGTTTTTTAATTTCAAGTTATCTGTTGTTATTATTGTTGTTATTGTTGTTGTTGCGGTTTCTATTCTGCTGGTTGTTGTCTTGATTATTATTCTTATTAGGGTTCAGATCAAGAAAATCATCAGCAAACTCTACGTTTTTATCTTGATTGTTGTTCTGGTTGTTTCTGTTATTTCGGTTGTTACGGTCGTTTTGGTCTTGACGATTGCGGTTGTTGTTATCCATGACTTGTTTCACCCCATTCGATGTTTGTTAAGTGAATATGTCACCTACATTTCATATCTTGTCCCCAAGTTGAAAATCAATTCATATTAATTATTACCAAGTTTATCCGTTAATCATTTTCCCTCAACATACTTTCCATAATCAGGAACAGCAATTTGATCAAACTGCTCTACAAGTCGCTGTAAACTATCCGTTAACAATTCACCAGTCATTGGCATACCGTGGCCTGTAACGGCGACAGAAGGTTTTAGTGCTTGCAAATTTTTCACGGATGCAAAAGCCGCTTCCCAGTCAGTTGTTAAATATCTTGGTGGACCACTTATTTCCTGTTCTTGGGTAAAAACTTTATAGAGGTATTCCTGTTTCACGGTAACAAAAGCATCCCCAACAATTAGAGCTTGATCTTCTTCTCTAAAAAACGATACATGCCCAGACGAATGTCCTGGCGTATGTATCCAACGAAAGTTTGGCAAATGCGGGACACTGCCATCTTCGGGAAGGGGTTGAACAAAACTTCGCAAATTGATGGGATCAATCGGAAACATCGCAGACATTTTCGCAACCATTCCACCTTCTACCGTTGTATCGGGTTTTGGATAACTCGTTGTACCGGTTAAGAATGGGATTTCTAATTCATGTGCATAAACAGGAACATTCCAATGCTCAATCAACTCAATAATTGAACCAACATGATCAAAATGACCATGCGTTAAAATAATCGCTTGCGGTCGACTATTTTCACCAAAACGTTTTTCTATTACAGAAATAATTTCCTTTGCCGCATAAGGCATACCTGCGTCAATTAGCACAAAGTTATTTGCATTAGCATTTCCAATGAGGCATATATTTACAATTCGATTCGTAAAGCAAAAAATATCTGCTAATACCTCTGTTCCTACACCGTTCTCAAGCGAAGTCGCGGGAATGAATTTATAATCATCACCGTATGATAAATTTTCGTTCAAAAAAACACCTCCACTAGTCAGTGATATGATTTGCTTTTATGCAAAAAATATACACTTCTACTCTAGTGAAGGTGCGTGATATGAAAATGAAATGTATAAAAAAATCGTTCTTACTCAAAATAATTTACCGTTATTATTTTACTACTTTGTCTTGTTCTTTCGTATCTTCCCAGCACTCTGTGTTTTTCAAACCTGGAATGGAACTCGCTTTAAATACAGGATTTAAACCTTTTCGCCGTTGGTAAGAGAAGTCATCAAGCACTTTAAACGCAACGTT
Organism: Sporosarcina sp. Y1009; assembly: GCF_057669865.1. NCBI lineage: Bacteria > Bacillati > Bacillota > Bacilli > Caryophanales > Caryophanaceae > Sporosarcina > Sporosarcina sp. Y1009. Next base: position 3,301 of record NZ_JBYHFO010000027.1, read on the forward strand.
TCCAAGAACTACAATAACAATCAAGTTCAATACCGCCATGATTCCCATGAACAAATCAGCCATGCTCCAAACAACGTTTACTTTTGCCATTGCACCGAACATGACCATGCATAACACTAAGACACGGTAAATCGTCATCCAGGATTTATGGGCTTTGATGAATTCAATATTCGTTTCACCGTAATAGTAATTTCCTACAATTGAACTAAAGGCGAAGAACATAATCGCAATTGCTACGAAATATGGAGCCCAAGCACCAACATGTACCGCCATTGAAGCTTGCGTTAAAATAATTCCATCTTGCTCACCTGTTGTATAAAGGCCAGCTAAAATGATAATAAAAGCGGTTGCTGAACAAATCATAATTGTATCGAAGAATACACCTAAACTTTGTACAAGCCCCTGCTTTGCTGGGTGAGAGACATTCGCTGTAGCTGCTGCGTTTGGTACGCTCCCCATACCTGCTTCGTTTGAAAAGAGTCCTCGACGTACGCCTTGCATCATTGCAGCACCGATTCCGCCGCCAACAACTTCTTTAATGCCGAAAGCATGTTCAATGATTAACGTGAACACTGCAGGTATTTCTGAAATATTGATGATCACGACATACACTGCAATAAATAAATAAAAGGTCGCCATGATAGGAACAATTAACTCTGTCACTTTAACAATCCTCTTTATACCACCAAAAATAATAATGGCTGTTAATAACACCAAGACAAGTCCAATCACCCAATCTTTCATCCCGAAAACATCCATAAATGATTGACTAATGGTATTTGATTGAACTGCGTTAAATATAAATCCAAAAGAAAGCGTTAATAAAATCGCAAATACAATCCCTAATTTACGGTATCCTAGTGCTTTTTCCATATAATAGGCAGGCCCCCCGCGAAAAGTATCGCCGTCCTTCACCTTATACACTTGGGCAAGCGTGCTTTCTACAAAAGCAGTTGCCATTCCGATAATTGCAATCATCCACATCCAAAATACGGCCCCGGGACCTCCAACGCCAATTGCGAGCGCTACGCCCGTCACATTTCCCGTACCTACGCGTGAAGCGGCACTAATCGTAAATGCTTGGAATGCAGAAACACCATCGTTACTTTCTTTTTTCTCAAAGATTAGCCTAAACATTTCACCAAACAGCCTTACTTGTACAAACTTTGTGCGAATCGTAAAATATACACCAATTATTATTAAAAATCCGATGAGTACATACGTCCAGATAAAATCGTTTGCGGGTCCTACCAACCACTGAAGTGCATCCATTAACAAATTCAACAAATCCTTTCCCCAAAATTTCAACTAAGTAATCTTAATACACCCATTCCCTCAAAAGATAGAAAAAACACTTCACTTTACATATTTTTTACTTATTAAAAAAATCGTACTGATTGGATAATTTCTATCCATTCAGTACGACATAGTTTATCTTATAGTGCAGCCTTTACTGTTTTTCGGTAGTAGCCTATGGTTAAGAACGCGAAAACGATATAGATGACTGCATATAATCCCATCGCGATTGTAGTCGGCACTGTGATGTCAGACATGAATATGAAAGATGCAGCTTTTATCGCAAACACGGAGTGCAACAAACCGATAGCGAGCGGCAGTCCGAAAACAAACAGTTGTTTACGAATAATCCCTTTCATAATTTCCTTCACTGAAAAACCGAGTTGGCGAAGTGTCGCGTAACTTTGTTTTTCTTGTTCAGCTTCTGTCATTTGTTTAAAGTATAGGATGCTCCCTGTCGAAACCAAGAAAACCAAACCTAAGAATCCAGCGATAAAAATCAATAGTCCATTTGTTTGGATTCCCAATTCATACATCGAATAATAATCTGTAGAGTAGGCGTAATTTTCCCCTTCGGCATTATCTGTATACTTTGATTGGGAAAATATTTTAGACGCGGCAGCGAGTTGGTCACTATCCTGAATATTAATCGCATAGACATTGAGAATTTTATTTTCTTCACCTTCTGAAGGCAATTGTTCTTTTAACTCTTCAAAATACGCATCATCGACGATTAGTTGAAAACCTACAGAAACATAATTTACAACGTTCCCATTTCCTAATTTTGTAATACGAAATTGTCTATCGCTTTCACCGCTAGTTATGGTGACGTCAAACGGCAATTTCATATTTTTCATTGACATCGCATAATTCATATCATGCATAACGGCATTTCCTTTAGTAGGTGCCTCGACTTGAAAACCGGCTTTTTCAAGTTGTTGATCACTCACGATAGAAAATCCGTAAGTATGTTCCATCGGTCCATCCCACTCTGGGAAAACATTTTTTTCAAATGTACCCCATGCAACCAGCAACTCGATTTTTTCGCTCGTAAAACCAATTCCGTTTTCTATTAACTCCTGGCCAAATTGCTCGGCCAATTCCTCATCACTTTCAATCATGAAATCATGCGGCATTGAATAGCGTGACTCTTGTTCAGTCGAATAATAAAGAGAGTAGGAACCCGCCAACATCGCGAGTGTCATAGCTGATAAAACCGTAATAATTGTTAAGGAGTTCGCATTTCCTTTCATACGGTGCATAAGTGATCCGATAGACAAGCTATTGTTCAGCCCAAGATGACCTTGTTTTCTGGATCGAATTTGATAAAACAACCAACTAATCGTGACGCGAAACACTAGATACGTTCCTATAATGGTTGAGGCAAGGACAGCCAACATATTGAATAGCAACATTTCGTTCAACATATTCCCAGATAACCAGTAACCAAAAACGATTAGACCGAATCCTAAAAGGGCCAACGTCGCCGATATGAATTTTTTCGGCTTCTTTGGATTCTCTCCTTTTTTATCGGCATTAAATAAACTTAGCAATGTGTTTCGATAAACTGTGTATATCATTTGAATTGTTGTCAGCAGAATGATTGCAATGAAGACAACAGCCGTTTGAACAACTGCAGCAGATGAAAACGACAAAGCGATAAAGCCGTCGAAGCCGATTAACTTCATTAATAATAATAGGAATACACGTGATACCAGGATTCCTACACCGATTCCAATCACAAGTGCGCCTGCGCTAAGCAGACTGTTTTCAATAATGAGTAAGCGCGTAACTGTGCCTTTATTCAATCCGATCAATTGATATAAACCAATTTCACGGCTGCGTCGTTTGAGAAAAATCGCATTTGCATAAACAATAAAAATCCCTGCGATAAAAATGAGAAGACCACCCGCGACTTTAAACGCGGAAGCAAACTTCATTGATTGCCCAGCCCGCTCGACTACTCCTGAGTCATATTGCAATGTTGCAAAGACGAAATACAAAACGACGCTAAAAATGAGCGCAAAGAAATAAAGATAATAATGTTTAATATTTTTCCGCATGCTGCGAATGACAAGATCAAATAGTGTCAACGCTGTCACCCCCGAGAACGCCCTGGACTTTTAAGATGTCCTGAAAAAAAGCTTGTCTCGTTTTGTCGCCGCGATAAAGTTCTGAGTAAATCTGCCCGTCTTTCAAGAAAACGACACGACTTGCGTAACTAGAAGCGACTGCATCATGCGTGACCATCATGATTGTGACGCCGCGCTTTTTATTGACGTCTTCCATTGTTCCTAAAAGTGACGACGCCGATTTCGAATCAAGTGCACCTGTGGGTTCATCTGCAAATACCATGGAAGGTTCATTAATAAGCGCGCGCGCTGCTGATGTACGTTGTTTTTGTCCGCCCGATATTTCATGCGGGTATTTATGCGCGATGTCGGTAATTCCTAAAATCGACGCAATTTCGTTAAACCGATCCTCTGCCACTTTTCTCTTCACTTTTCCGAGTGAAATTGGCAACAGAATATTTTCTTTTGCAGTCAATGTATCGAGCAGATTATAATCCTGGAAAATGAACCCGAGTTTGTCGCGACGGAATGCCGACAAGCCAGCATCTTTCATTTTCGAAATATCCTCTCCATCGATTAAAATCGCTCCGCCTGTTGAACGGTCGATTGTCGCTAAGACATTTAAAAGTGTCGTCTTTCCAGCCCCTGACGGCCCCATAATGCCTACAAATTCTCCTTTGCTGACGCGAAGATCGATTCCTTTTAATACTTCCTGGACATTCCCTCTTGTACCAAATGATTTCCGTACGTTTTGTGCGTGTAAGACAGTTTCCTGTGCTGTATGTGTTTTCTTCAAAATAAAAGCCTCCCTGTTTCAATCTTGCTCTTATCATATCGTGCAATTTACGATGGGTCGTTTGATTGTGATGACAAAGAGGCTGTCCAATGTGACATTGTTGTCACTTTCGTGAAAGTTAGTGAGTATTGTTTAGGTTAAAAGTCCTGTTTTGCGGATATGTTGCTCTAATGTACGGATAACTGTTCTAAACCTGCGGATATAACTTAAAAACATACGGATAAAGTTATTGAATACGCGGATATGTGCACAAAAGGTACGGATATAACTAATTTCCACTCATTTTACCGTTTGCAATCACTTGATCGAACTCATTTTCAGTGGGAAACACGATTTCTATTGTTGTTCCCTTGTTCGTTTCAGATTTTGCGGTTAAGATAATCCCCATTTTTGTTGCGACTGATTGCGCTAGGTATAGACCGAGCCCAGTTGCTGCATTATGGATTCTCCCTGTTCCACCTGTGAAGCCTTTGTCGAAAATACGTGGGAGATCATGTGCTTTAATACCCGGACCTTTATCTTTAATCGATAAGTTTACATTGCCAGTAGACTTTACGTTCATTGTGATGAAAATGGTTCCACCAACTGGGCTGTACTTCACTGCGTTCGTTATAATTTGGCGGATCATGAACCGACACCATTTTTGGTCTGACACCACTTCGATGTTTTTTTGTCCTTCAAACTCGACGGCAATATTTTTATCTACACACCAAGAAGCAAGCTCTCGAACTTCCGCTGAGACTAAGTTTTGTAAAATTGTTTTTTCAATTACATAATCTGCCTCCATGGATGCTAACCGCGAAATAGATAATTGTTGGTCTACTAGTAAATGAAGTCTCAACCATTCAGTCTCAATCTTTCGAAAATCTGGGTCACCGCGGTGTTCGTCAATCGTAAGTTTCATCGCGGTTAGTGGTGTCTTCACTTCATGCACCCAAGATGCGAAATACTCGCCTTCATGTAGCGTGACTTTTTCCACGAAGGAAAGTTCTTCGGCAAATTTCTCTGTTGTTTGGAGCAGCATATCTCTTGTCACTTCATCCCGCGAAAACAATGCTGGTGGCAATGCAATATACGCATCTTCAATTCCCGATTCAACCAGTGAAGAAAGCTCTTTTGCAAACTTGGTTTCTCTTCTATATCGCCAAGTTACAAATAACGTGAAAGATAGTAACAGTAAACCGTTGAGGTATAAAATTGACGTGAACTCAACTAAAATTCCTCGGTCAAGCCATAAAATCATGTTAACAAAGCAAATTGCACCGATGAAAAAGAGTATCCAACTTCTCATATCTTTTATATAGCGAATAAACATACGGAAACTCCTCTTCTATAGTGTAATTGCCATATACCCAAGTCCTTTTTTCGTTACGATTGCTTCTTCTAAATTGATTTCCCCTAATTTTTGACGGAGACGCGTCACATTCACTGTCAGTGTATTATCATTTACAAATCGTTCATCATCCCACAGTCTTCGAATGAGATCATCACGCGAAATGATTTCGTTGTTCGATTCGACGAGAATGAGCAAGATGAAAAATTCATTTTTCGTTAATTCAACATCGGTACCGTCGATTCGAATAACACCGCGTTTCCGGTCAATCATTGCACCATTCCACTCAAGAATATCCGGCGTCTCCTCTCCGTACGAATACGTTCGCCTGAGCAGCGCTTGTAATTTAGCGAGTAATACATCCGCGTCAAAAGGCTTTTGAACATAATCATCCGCACCCATATTCATCGCCATGACCATATCCATCGGATGGTCTCGCGACGATAAGAAAATAATTGGCACTTTGGATACCGCACGAATTTCCCGACACCAATGAAAACCATCAAACGCCGGGAGCTGAATGTCTAAAATAACAAGATGAGGTTGATCGGCTACAAATGAACGCATTACATCATCAAAGTCACTTGGTCCTGTCACAGTAAATGACCATTGTTCAAGTCGGGTTTTTAATGATTCAAAAATGGCGTGGTCGTCTTCTACAATGAAAATATTCATACCCAATTCAGCACACTCCCCTTGTTGGATGAAGTTCAAATTTCATCTATATTTAATAACTCATCAGAATTTACCCTCTTGATTCATCATAAATGAATGGGGGTAATTGGGCAATTTAGTCCTCATTTCTTCTTCCGATTAATCAGATATCAACGGTGAAAGAGCGTCATTTAGCCAATCACCCCTGCAGAAAAATTTTATTTGTGTTATACTTGAGAAGTCAGTTATTTATTGGAGTCTTTTCATTTGATTTATTCATTGATTAATGACAGATGTTTTTTCTCCGAATACTAGCTTTTAATTAATTACAGGAGGTACTTATGTTAAAGTTTGAAAATGTATCAAAAGTGTACGAAGGCGGATTTCAAGCCGTTAAATCTGTAAACTTTGAAATCAAAGAAGGTGAATTACTAGTTCTTATCGGGCCAAGTGGTTCTGGAAAGTCTACAACAATGAAAATGATTAACCGCATAATCCCCCACACAAGCGGCACAATCTCCATTAACGGCAAAGATGTTAAATCCTACAACGCGTCTGAACTACGCCGAAGTATTGGCTATGTTATTCAGCAAATCGGGCTTTTTCCCCATTATACAATTGAGAAAAACATTGCAATTGTTCCCCAACTTAAAGGCTGGAATGAAAAAGATATTAAATCACGCGTTACCGAACTTATGGAAATGGTTGGTCTCGATCCTGAGATTTACGCGACTCGCTATCCTAAAGAACTATCGGGTGGTCAGCAGCAACGTGTCGGTATTGCTAGAGCACTAGCTTCTAATCCGGATATTATCTTAATGGATGAGCCATTCAGCGCATTGGATCCAATTACACGCGAACAACTACAAGCTGAATTAATTTCACTCCACAAAAAGTTGAAAAAGACAATTGTATTCGTCACACACGACATGGACGAAGCCCTAAAGATGGGCGATCGGATTGCGATTATGAAAGATGGCAATCTACTTCAGATAGACACTCCTGAGAAATTACTACAAGAACCCGCTCATGGCTTTGTCGAGGAGTTTATGGGAAAACACCGTATTATCCAAAACCCTGAACTCATGCCGGTTACTGAAATTATGTCCGAATCGATTGTTACTTCTCTTCCACATCGTTCTCCGGAAAGGGCGATTTCTATTATCCGCCAACGAAAAATAACGCATTTGATTATTGCAGACGACGACAATAAATTGCTTGGAATTGTCTCTGCTTACGATTTAATTAAAAGGTTAGATAATGTTGAAACAGTCGATGAACTGATGCTACCTGCGGAACCTTTTCTACTTGATTCTGCAACAGCAAAAGATGCAATTATCATGATTGACGAAGCTCCATTCGGGTTGATTCCGATTGTTGATACAACTCATAAAGTTGTAGGACTTGTCACACGCGGCTCCTTGCTATCCGCCATGTCCAGCCAGTGGACGGAAACGGAGGAAAATACAAATGAATGATTTAAATATATGGCAACAACTCGTTGAACAAACGCAATTACGTTGGGGTGAAGTGCTAAGTGCTACCTCAATTCATATTCAGCTTGTGTTCTTTTCCATGCTGATTGCCACTGTCCTCGCTGTGACACTTGGAATTCTTGTGACACGCGTACCACAACTTAAAACAATTGTCCTCGGGGGAACTGGTATTTTACAAACAGTCCCAAGTTTAGCTTTACTCGGTTTTATGATTCCTATATTTGGAATTGGCGTAAAAACAGCGATTGCTGCACTATTTCTATATTCTTTACTGCCAATTATGCGAAATACGTATACGGGTATTAAAGATGTCGATCCTGCAACCATTGAGGCTGCACGAGGAATGGGTATGACCAGTATGCAAATTTTGATTAAGGTTGAATTGCCTTTAGCTGTTCCTGTTATTATGGCAGGTATTCGTACAGCTGCTGTTATTAACGTTGGTAACGCGACGCTTGCAGCATTTATCGGTGCAGGCGGACTTGGAGATTTCATCTTCCTTGGAATTACACGTGGAATCGATGGCTTGATTTTACTTGGTGCGATACCTGCTGCACTTCTTGCGCTTATCCTAGAAACGTTCTTTGGTGCAGTTGAACGTTGGACAACGCCGGAAGGATTGAAGTAATTATGAAAAATAAACTGATACTGGGAGCAATAACGGCGCTATTGGTAAGTATGTTATCAGGCTGTATCTTTATCGAAAAAGATTCGCTTAGACTCGGCTCCCGGAACAATACAGAAAGTATTATCCTATCCCATGTCATGGGACAATTAATCGAAGATAAAACAGACATTGAAGTTCTATATAAAGAAAATCTTGGTGGATCATCAGTTGTTTGGAACGCGATGACAAACGGACATATCGACGTCATTCCTGATTACACAGGAACAATTGTTGTCACTTACTATCACCAAGAACCAGGAACAGCCGACGAAACATTACAAATGACAAAAGAACTTGTTGACGGTGATGGCATTGTCGCGTTTAACACATTTGGTTTTAACAATACGTACACACTTGCACTGGATGAAACGATCGCTGAGGAACTAGATGTTCATACTTTTAGTGATTTCGCGGCGCATTCACAAGACTTCACATTGGGTGCGGTGTTTGAATTTATTGACCGACCGGATGGGTTACCTGGATTTCAAAAAGAATATAATCTCGAATTTGATGAAGTAAAAGGAATGGACCACGGTATGATGTACCGCTCTATTGATGCGAATGAAGTGGATGTTATCAACTCCTACACGACAGATGGGCAGCTTCAAGTCTATGATTTACGTGTGTTGGAAGATGATAAATCATACTTCCCGCCGTACCATGCACTTCCACTTGTTCGTAAAGAAACACTTGAAGAATATCCTCAACTTGAAGAAGTATTGAATCTTCTTGAAGGCGTAATCGATGAAGAAGCGATGCAAATCATGAACGGTAAAGTTGATAACGACGGTATGATGGTTGAACGCGTTGCAGAAGATTTTCTAATTGAAGCAGGATTAATGGAGAAAAAATAAACATTAAATAACCGCGTATTTGAATGAGCGATTACATTCGAGTACGCGGTTTCTTTTTGATTGAAAATTTACCAAACTGCAGGTTTTGCTTGCACTTTGTAGTAGTTTGCTTGCACAGTTATGTAGTTTGCTTGCACTCAAATTGATTTGCTTGCAAGTCATGACCTTCGACTCATTGGAAACATTCATTTACAACGTATTAAAAAGTAGAGAGGAAAATTTCCCACTCTACTTTTTCGTTTTTTAGCTATATACTGGTTGATCTTGCAGTCGCAGTGCGAAGTCTAGGTGGGCTTTGTAGAAGTCCTGGTCTAGTCCTTTTTCAGCGCCATCATGTTTTGTTAATTTTGTAATGAGTGTACCACGGACGCCTTTTGCGACGTCATTGTCCAAGTATTTATTACCCTCGAAGAATACTTGCGAAATGAGTGTATCACCATTTTTCGGCTTAAATAAGAAATGTAAGTGAGCGGGTCGAATCGGATGCGAATCGATCAACTTCAAAAATTCTCCTGTTGGTCCATTTGTTGGAATTGAATAGTCTCCGGGAATGACTGTTTGTACTTCGAAGTTTCCGTCTGCGTCTGTTTCGAAAATGCCGCGGAAATTTTCGGTTGGAATGCCTTCTGCAAATCCAGAATACTCCCCGCTCGCATCGGCTTGCCACATATCGACAACCGTATTGCCTAACGGATTTCCTTCTACGTCTTTGATCGTTCCGCTAAAGAATAAGATCTCTCCTGGTTCATCAGAACGCATTGGCAAGACATATGGCGCTGTTAGTTTCGGAGAATCCTCCAAATAGTAAGGCCCGAGAATTGTTGGTTCTGTTCCTTTTACGTTTTTATACATTTCTTGAAGGGCGTGCGTTTCAAAAAACACATCCATGAACAGCGGAACTTCTCCCGCTTTACCCAGCCTATTCAGCCAGTTAACCATCGCTTCATAGTCATCATGATTCAATTCATGTTCACTGATCAATTCCTTAAACTTTGTCACCATGCCGTTATATACATCGATTACTTTTTGATTCATCTTTTCCTTCCTCCTGTTTTAGATAATAGAATGATTCTCTTTCTACAAAAGGGAATCACTCGCTTCAAACCAAGCAGGGATCCCGGCTGTTAACATGCTGATTAACCCCAATTCAACGAGTTCTTCTTCTGTCACGCCTATTTCGCGACTTGCATCCATCCACTTCCCAGCAGCTTGGCCTTGTAGTTCGGTTGAGTAAATCCCTGCCATCAACATGTATTTTAGCCTCGATGAAACCACGCCTTCTTTGAATAGGTTCTCGACAAACATCGGGTCACCCGTGCGAACAGATTCCAGCATAATTTCTACGAAACTCGTATCTTCATTTCTCATTAGTTGAATCATTCTTACGAGTATTTCTTCCAATGAGCCATCATCCTTGGTTGTCTTATCCTGAAAGGAAACGGCATATTCTATTGATTTCAACGCTATTTTCAAGGCTTCTTCTCCGTTATACACATAAGGAATGAGCAAAAATTCGACAAGTTCCGGAATTGTCGCACCTTTTCCCATCGCGCTTTTCGTATGGTAAACCATGCTGCGCTCATACAATCTAGCGGCATTCATTCCGACGAGAAGTAAATCCTTTTCTTTTGTCGAGAGAATGCCATCTTTCATAATGGTACTGCGTAAAGCTGTGTAGTGATCAAGCGCTTCGGCATGATAATCATGCATTTTCTGCACCCATTCTGGAACATCGTCGTAGACGTTTTTGAAATAAGCTAACCCTTCACTCATTTCTACTCACCCTATCCAAAAAGACTTCACTCATTTATTAAAGTAACTAACATCATCGGGATTTATCCATGTATCGTTTGTCCAACCGTCTAGGTCGTAATCATTCATACAAGCTTCTGCGAATTTTTCAAACTGGTCGGCCTGTCCACTCATATTGGCGACAACTAGGTTTTCTAGACGAATATTTTCATGGTTCCCGGAGTAATTACGCTCGTATAATTCATGTCTGCCGCCATACTCAGTTCCAATGGCATCCCATAGTAGTTTGATGAGTTTTATTTTCTCTTCTGCTTTAACACCGTATGAGCCTCTATATAATTTATCTAAATAGGGCCTTATTTCAGGGTTCTTAAAGTCTTTCGCGCTTGATGGCTGTGCAATCAGACTGCCTGCGACAACATTTTCAATAATTTCTTTTACTTTTGGCCATCCTTCAGACATGAACATTCGATAAGCTAGCCCATAATTCAAATTGGGAAGCACGGTACCATTTCTCCCCTCATCAGGGTTCAATGCCATTGCATCACTTAATGCCCAAAACATGTTTTTCCACGCAATAACCTCGCCCACATTCACTTGGACGCCTCGGAATTGGTCTGTCCCGTTCATTTTAACCGCCTTCAATAATAACCCCGATACGAAATCGAGCTTGACCGCTAGTCTTGTTACGCCGTGAAATGTAAATCGGTTTAAGAAACCACTTTCTGCGAAGAAGTTATTCGCTTTTTCGATATCTTTGTAAATGATGACGTTCTCCCATGGAATGATTGCTTTATCAAAAACAAGAACTGAATCATTTTCATCAAAGCGGCTACTCAGTGGGTAGTCAAATGGGCTTCCCATTACAGCTGCAGTCATTTCATATGATGCTCTGCTAATCAGCTTCACGCCTGGCGTATCCATAGATGCAATAAAGACTAACGCATAGTTCTCATCTGTAATCGGCGCTGCACCGTAATGCGCTACAAAGTTATAGTTTGTTAAGGCAGATCCCGTTGCGACCATCTTTGCGCCACTAACGATAATGCCTTCATCTGTTTCGCCTTCTGTTCTGATAAAAATATCTTTGACAGCTTCAAGCGGGGTATGTCGATCGACCGGCGGATTAATGATCGCATGGTTGAAATACCAGTTACGCTCCTGTGCTTCCTTATACCATCTCCGGGCATTATCTGCATATTTTCCGTAATAATCAGGATCTGCACCGAGCGTTCCAAGAAAAGCAGCTTTGTAATCTGGAGATCTCCCCATTTGTCCAAAGGTTAACTTTGCCCACTCGGCAATGGCATCCCTGGATTCTAGTAATTCCTTAGAATTCTTGTCCACTCTAAAGTACTTTTGTGTGAATCCCCCGTTACCTGTGTCAGTCTCTGTTGTCAATACATCTTTCGTTTTTTCATCGTGTAATGCATCGTACAGTCTTGCAATAGATCGGGCTGCATTACGAAAAGCCGGGTGAGTTGTGACGTCTTTCACTTTTTCCCCGTGGAGCCAAATTTCCCGCCCATCTTTTAGACTTTCCAAGTACTCTTGTCCAGTCAATGGAATCGTTGTCTTTTTTTCTTCATCTACTTTCATTATCGCTTTCCTCCTTTTAATGGCATCGATCATTCCAAACAGCTCTAAACCCCAATATGCTTGGGATTAGAATGAATTGAAGAGTTGTCCATACCCCATTGTATTTAGGGGAAGTGAGGATTATTCATAAATAGGCGTTTAGTTATGAATCCCTGATAAATTTCCCTTTGAAATAACTTAGTGGATTGCCTTCGGTGTAATGAAAATCAATCACTTTCCCGACATATAAAACATGATCTCCGCCGTCATATTCTGCCCAAGGCTCGCACTCTAAATAGGCGAGTGAATCTTGAAGGCGGTGGCAGCACGTCCCTTTTTCCCAGCTAAAAGGTTCATTGTCAAGGGGTCTTCCAGCGAAATGCATCGCAGTATCCTGCTGCGTTTCTTTTAAAATATTTATTGTAAAATGGTTGTTTTTTAAAAACTGAAATGCTTTTGTTTTTCGATCTACAGATACGAGTAGTAAGGGTGGGTCCAGTGAGACTGAAGTAAATGAGTTTGCGGTAAACCCATGTTGGCCATCGCTTGTATCACATGTGACGACTGTTACGCCTGTTGCGAAGTGGCCAAAGCAGTTTCTTAATTCTTTGCTATCCAACTACATCTCCTCCAAATAGTGTAATGGTATATTGCTGTGATTTTTATTTGCTTCTTCTAAAAGTCTATTCACTTGTCCCTAATCTTTATTCCTCCCGAATGCACAAAAAAGCACATCACTTGTACACGACAAGGATGCGCTTTTGCTTTAAACTTTTTAAACGTTACTTTTCCCAAATTTCCTTCGAAATGTCAACAATAAACTTCAACTTTTCCCATTGCTGCTCTTCTGTCAGGTTATTTCCATGATGCGTTGAAGCAAAACCGCATTGTGGGCTTAAACATAATTGTTCAAGCGGAACATGTTTAGATGCTTCTTGTATTCGAGATTTGATCAGCTCTTTGTCTTCAAGCTCTCCATTTTTCGATGTGACAACACCTAGCACAACTTGCGCACCGCCATTTGGAATATGCTCAAGTGGTTTAAAGTCTCCTGAACGTTCATCGTCATATTCCAAGAAGAAGCCATCCACATTTTCTTTTGCAAGTAGTGTTGGCGCAATTAGATCATAGCTTCCTTCAAACGCCCAGTTAGAGCGGTAGTTTCCACGACATAAATGTGTTGAAACGACTAGATCTTCTGGTTTTCCTTCCAATACGGCATTTGCTACACGGAGAGCCAAATCAATCAAATATTCTCTCGAGTATTCGCCATCGTTAAAAGGAATATCCGGCGAAGAAAGCCCTGCAATATACACATCATCTAATTGTAAATAACGGACACCTGCATCATAGAATGCTTTGAAAGCATCGCGGTAAGCTTGAATAACATCTTTAGCATATTCTTCAATATCGGGATAGATGGTTTCATCTCTAATGCCGATATTAAATAATTGGTTCGGACTTGGTATTGTTTGTTTGGCAACAGCGCGTCCAGCAACGATTTCATTGAATTCTATAAAGTCTTTCACATGTGGATGGTCAGGATTGAATGAAACCTTCCCGATGTTACGGACATTATATCTTTCTGTTTCTTCATCACCACTAAAAACATACCCTATATCTGGAACATATCCTTCTATCCCGTTTAACTGCTCTAGAAAATCTGTATGCCAAAATCTACGTCTAAACTCCCCATCAGTTACTAATTCTAAACCAATTTCAATCTGCTTATCGACAACTCTTTTAATTTCAGTCGTTTCTACTTCACGCAGTTGTTCAGCTGTAATCTCACCCGCTTGAAACTTTTTCCGTGCATTGTGTAGGATTTCCGGACGTAGTAAACTCCCTACATGATCCGCCTTAAATGGTGCTTTTGTCAATGTCTCTGTCAGTGTTTTTGTCATTTTGCCATTCCTTCTTTCCAATTATATTAATAACTAGAATAAGAAAAACCTCTTCATTGAATAAGAAGAGGTTGGCATTTTATCGCTGTTCACTCTTCTCATCTCCAAGCTTACGCTACTGGAATTAGCACAGTACATAAATGTCTGTTGCTGAGGCTTCAAAGGGCCAGTCCCTCCACCTCTCTGGATAAGAAAGTTTCACTATTTAGTTATTGATATACACTTTACACATGCTTTTATCGAATGTCAAGGGTATTTTGAATATTATTATTGTTAGCAGTAAATCAACTGTTCACTTTAAGGCTTTAACTCATTCCCTAGACACATCCGCCAACACTTCGCGAGCGAAGTGAAAGTATGACGAGTATGGCATTTTGTGTAATTTCTCGACGGCATACTTCGCAAGTTGTTGGGCTTTCACGACATCTTCAAGATGGAAATAGCAAATCGCTTTGTAACTTTTTGTAATTTCTCTAATCGCTACGTCTAATGGAGATATTTCCACAAATTCATTTACTTCGATTGTATTGGAATTAAACAAATCAAGTGCCTTCTCATAATGACCTAATCTTGTTAAACTTCGCGCTTTCAAATCCCTTACAAAAACTAGCAAGCCCTCTTTTTCAGGTTCACTTAAAGACGATTCGTTCAACACATAGCGTTCATATTCATCCGCCATTTCAATCGCATGCTCATACTTATTCTCAAAAAACTCCTCGTATAAGACTTTCGCCAATTCATGTTCAATGAATAAATACTCATGCTGCATTAGGTTAATAAATGACGTCGCATCAGCAACATATTTTCGTGCTTCTTCATAATGATGTGCATCATAAAGAAGCCAGGTCTTTATATTCAAGAAGCCATAATAATCCGTTAAAATAAGACTCTTTCGGGAAAATCCAATAGCTGTATCTAGTAATTCATGGGCTGCTTTCATATCACCTAATGCCGTATACGACCAAACTTTCCCAGCCAGTAGCTCGATATAAATCGCTCTCGTTTCCAAGCTATCTTCAGTTATTAATTTATCAAGCCCCTTATCTAGAATCTCAATTGTTTCCCTATAGTTTGCGTTTGCAAATTCAATATTCGCAAGAAATGCCCATAACCTAACGACACGCCATTCCATTTGTAATTCTGTGTATAAAGCCATCGCTTTCTCGGTATACAATTCCCAGTTGCTATCTACGTTCTTTAAGTATTCCTCATTGGACTGAACATATAAAGCGTATAGAGATTTCGCGTATAATTCATAAACCCTAGCCGCCTCATAACTTTGATCCATCTTCATAAGCAATGGTTGTAATAAGTTTGTCGCCGCTAAAACGTCATCATTAGCAAATAATTCGGTTGCCGTATTTATTTTGTCTCGAAGTTCTTCTTTTGATATCTCTTCGACAAGATCTGCTATGTCTACATCTAACTGAACCGCAATATAATGCAATCTTTCTATCGAAGGCCGGGTTTTTCCATTTTCAATTAAGCTAATCATTCCCCGGGAGACATGCTCATTTGCCAAGTCTGAAATCGTCATTTTTTTCATCGTTCGAATTCGTTTTATGTTTTCTCCAACATGCTTCATCTAGCTCCCCCTCTCCAACTTTCTCTTATTATGAGTATATCACGTTCAATTAAACGAACTCAGTTGTTTAATATATTGAATTATAACTATTTTTCATGTATCATTGTGTTTAATATATTAAACACAATTAGAAGCTAATTATAAGGCAGGGACAGATGGATTGAAATTCAAGTTGCAGACGTGTCCGAAATGAGTTTTCATGTATTGAAATCTAATGGGAAAAGGATTGGTGAGTGTCTATGACTAGGTATTCTGAAATATTTAAAGAAATAATTGATATTACACACAATGATTATGCTGGATGGGATGAAAAGCTAGGATGGGATCATTCTGAAAATCACCTTAGGAAAATAGAAAAACTAGAAGATAAGCAGGAAATGACACCTCAAAAATTTGTGGAAATAGTTAATGATTATCTTATTAGTTTTCAAGATCGACATATGTATTTTCTCTTAAAGGGATCAGATAACGTAAAAGCAAGCACTCTTGGTTTTCGAGTAAGAAGATATAATGATGCGCTCTATGTTACAGAAACCTTTGAAGAGAATCGATTTCCAAAGGGATCAAAAATTATCTCCATCGACAATCAAACAATTGAAGAATTAATTACTTCAAAACGATATTTACTGAGAGAAACAAGTGCCGAGCGTGAGGATTGGTCGAATATAATTAATAAATCATCATTTATTAAAATAGAAAACGAAAATGGACAACACATTAAATTTGATTTGAAAAAATATGAAACAGTGCGTCGAAAAAAAGAATCCTTACTAAAAACAATTAATGAAAAAACTTTATTGATGACTTTACCTAGTTTTATAGATGTGGAAGCCGTTTTGGATTTCGTAAAAAAACATGAAGAAGAATTAAAAACATGTACAAATCTAATTATTGATGTACGAAAAAATAACGGTGGAAATGGGCAGGCCTTTTCTACATTATTACAATATATTTTCCCTTACAGTGAACGTCCGAATTCGGAGGTCAAATTAAGAGAATTTAATTGTACCAATCGAAATTCGGATCTATTTATTCAACTTTGTCACAATGCAAGAAAGAATATAAATGACAAAGGGACACTAAGTGTTCTTGACTTTGCTGAAGAACAATTTGAAACGTATCGCGGCCAAGGTTTTGTCGCTTTCGATTTCTCGAACTTATTGGGGGAAGAAGTTTTTGAGATTGAGGGGACAGATTTACCTAGAAAAGTAATTGTTATGTCGGATAGTTATTGTGCTAGTGCCGGTGAATACTTTATAGAGACCTGTATGGAGTCTTCAAAGGTAACCGTAATTGGACGGGCAACAATGGGGGTGAATGATTACAGCGACTTAGTAGTTAAAGACTGGGACAATATGTTCTCGCTTTATTATCCAGTATCAAGAATTGTACAAAAGACCTTAAACGACCCTTTACACGGAAAAGGCATTCAACCACATCATTATATACCTTGGACTCCGGAACATATTCAAAAAGATCTGGACTTATTATATGCATTGGAAATATTACAAGCAGAGCTTAATACTGTATAGCAGAAATTATTTAATGAACATCCATACTCATTAAAATGATTAAATAAGAGAATAACATCACTCGATTAATTGAGAACGTTTGTGAACCTTTAAACTTAAACTAATGGGTGAGGTGCGTTAGCTCCATTAGCTGTTGACAGTCTGTCCCCTTCTCGCTTTTCAAAACCTCCATTTCAAGATACACTCACTACAATGTTTGTATTATCTGAATGGAGGTTTTTTAAAATGAAAGTAATCCCAATTGGCATTTGGGGTGGTTATCCAAAAGCGAATGAAGCGACATCTTCTTTTTTAATCGAACACGATGGTTTTCATTGTCTTGTGGATTGTGGAAGTGGCGTTCTCTCATCTCTCCAAAACTATATACCTTTGGAGAAACTAGATGCTGTTGTAATTAGCCATTACCATGCAGACCATATTGCCGACGTAGGAAGTTTGCAGTATAGCCGATTGATCCAGTACTATTTAAACAATCCTTCTCCGATTTTGCCGATTTATGGCCATGACCAAGATGAAGAAAACTTCGCTAAACTAGCTTATAAGGAGCGGACGATTGGTATTGCGATTTATGAAAATAAACCCATAAAAATCGGACCATTTACAGTGACTTTTTGCCAGACTGATCATCCAGTCTATTGCCTCGCAATGAAGTTCACAGTTGAGGGTCGCTCCCTTGTTTTAACGGCTGACACTGGGTGGCGTGACGAGCTTGTCGATTTTGCAAAAGACGCAGATTTGTTGATTAGCGAGGCAAATTTAGATGAGGAACACATCGGTGTTGCGCCGGGGCATATGGGCGGAAGCCAAGCAGGTATACTAGCACAAAAATCGAATGCAAAACAACTTCTGTTGACACATCTCCCTTTACACGGAAATATTGATGAAATTCTAAAAGCCGCCAGTAGCAATTTTGACGGAGCTACTGAAATTGCTGAAGTTGGAAAAGTATACCGTTTACACTTCCTAAATCCTAATTCATTATTGAATTAGGATTTTTTGATGTTAATTATACTTGACTGTATGTTAACTATAGTTTACATTATGATTAGATTAGTTAACGAAAGGAGCAAAAAATGCTTAGGAATCGAGTAAGAGAATTGAGAGCCAGACATGCGTTTTCACAAACTGAATTGGCTAATCGTGTGGGCGTGACTAGACAAACAATTGGTTTCATTGAAAAAGGAGATTTTTCCCCTTCGATTGCATTGTCATTACGTCTAGCGAAGCATTTGCAGGTCAAAATTGATGAACTATTTTGGTTAGAAGAGGAGGATTGAGATGAATAAAAAAGATTTTCGTGTACAGATCCCTTTATGGAATATTGCTATATTAGCCAGCTTCATAATCTGCAGTTACGGCGTTATCTACGCAGCTGATATGCTTTTTAATGATTTCGATGGTGTATTTGCGTATGAAAATAATGAGGTACTCATTAATTGGAACATACCGGCGGTTGTGTCGTTATTTGTTGGTCTTACGTTATTTATCGTAGTTTTTTCCGCCTATTTCATTAAGCTTAATCGCCATAACAAGGATAATCCTCATAACCGAATACAGGCATTCACATTCCTGAAACTTGGGGAGTTTATGGAAGATGATGAAATGCTACGACAAGTGACTCAAAATGCAACCAAGAAAGTTTATATCCTCTATTCACAGGCATTGCCATTATTAATCGTCCTAATGTTTCTCCCATTAAATCGATATATTTATATCGTAAGTCTAGTAATCATATTAATACTTCACCACACTCTGTATTATCGTGAAATCCGGAGTTATATAAACGGAAACTACAGCTTATCTCATGAAGTCAGCCCAAATAAAAAGAACAGAAATGATATAAAATCACAAAAGTTCCATAAAAGAATGAAAGTTTTTTCAATCGTGTTTGTCGTAATGATTCTCACCATATCCACAGGCCGTATTTTCCAGATCAAGAATAATTCAGATGAAAATATAATTAAGGCCGAAAAATGCATGGATCAGGGAGGCACGGTGATCGTTGAATATGGTAGCCTATTCACCCTTTCGAAATTCTCTTGTGAATAAAATTAAATAGAAAAAAGGAATCCTACATTCGTATAGGATTCCTTTTTAGGTTTCTATATCAATCATCGTCACGGTCTTTTTCAAAGTCTAGAATTTTACCTGTCACTGCATCGATTTCATATTCGTACTCGTATTTTCCATCTTCGATTTCAATTTCGAAGTATGCACGACCGTCATCATCATCCAATTCAACGTCTGTTACTGTACCCGGTGTTTGTTTTAATGCAATCGCAATTGCTTCTTTTGCCGTGAGATACTTATTATTTCTTTCTGATTTCTTTTCACTTGGTTTTCTTTCAGTTGATTTCTTCTCAACAGATTTTTCTACTACATCTGATTTTTTCTCGCTTGATTTCTTAACATCAGAAGTCTTCTTATCTTCTGTGACAACCGTTAACTGTTTACTAGCCTTATTATTTTCTATTTCTTTTTTAACCACTTCACCAGTTGACGCTTCAATATCTAATTCATATGTGACTGAACCTCTTTGTACATCGACTTCATACTCATCATCAGATGAATCATAATCAATCTCCGTTACTTCGCCGCCTTCAACCGTTTGAACTGCTTTATCTTCTACTTGTTCTACCGTTATATTTTCTTGTTTGTCATTTTCTGTAACTTGGGCTGCTAACACACCTGTTGACTGCTGATTACCCTTATCTGCATTTGCTACCAATGCCGCCGAACCAATTACTACTGCACCAACTAATGCTGGAATCGCCATCCACTTTTTCATCTTTATCTTCCTCCTTTTGATCTTACCTTCATATTACTCGCTGAAGATGAGAACTCATTGTGAGGATTATTAGAGTTTGATGAGAGTTTAGTTATCTCTAGTTTCTTAGCAGTCGACTTCTACTTAACTCAACTCGATATTATACTCTTTCATTTTTCGATAAAGCGTATTTCGGCTTATTTTAAGTCGTTGGGCAGCTATGCTAATATTCCCTTCAGCGATTCGGATATGTTTTTCCATTACGGATTTTTCCGCAGCTTTTAAAGGGTCCATGTCATCTTTAATTTCTATGCTTGTGCGATCAGTTTCAATTCGAATATCTTCAGGACCGATTATTTCTCCTTCCGATAAAAAGGTTGCCTCCATTAGAACACTCATAAGCTCCCGGATATTACCAGGCCACTTATGGGCTAAAATCTTTTGCTTTGCTTCCTCCGACAGTTTCAAATTAGAATAGCCATACTCCTCTATTAAGTCATTCACCATCTGGATTAGGTCCGTCCGTACACGAAGTGATGGAAGCGTGATTTGTATCCCTTTTAAACGGTAATATAAGTCCGCACGAAAACGTTTTGCTTCAACTTCTTTTGCCAAGTCTTTATTTGTTGCGGCGATAATCCTTACATCTATTTCCTTCGCAGTTGTACTTCCAACTGGCGTAATTTCACTCTCTTGTAATGCCCTTAGCAACGTAACTTGAGCACGTAAAGACATATCACCAATTTCATCTAGAAAAAGCGTGCCATTTTGTGCTGCTTCAAATTTCCCTTTCCTACCTTCCGGATTTGCCCCTGTAAAGGATCCACCAATATAACCAAATAGCTCACTTTCAATAAGGGATTCGGATATCGCTCCACAATTAACTGCAACAAATGGCGAATGGCTTCGCATGCTTGCGGAGTGGATCGATTGGGCAAACAACTCTTTACCGGTCCCAGTTTCCCCGATAAGAAGAATTGGTATATCAGTAGCGGCTGCTTTTTCAGCCATTTTCTTTGTTCGTACGACTGAAGGACAATTGCCCTGAATATCTGTAAATGTATATAAACGTTTTTCTTTCTTATGTTTCTGATGAATCGCAACCGACCGTGTAAATTTCTTACATTTGCTGGTGAACGTGTCAATTATAAATTGATCTGTATTATTTAACTTTTCACCAATATTATTTTGTCCGATAATGGCTTTTGCTCGATTATTTGCGCGGATTATACGATGTTCTTCATCTAGTGTGAGAAATGGTACTTTAATATATTTATTAATGCTATGTTCAAATTCTTTAAGAGTGAGATGGTATTCTTTATTCATCTGACGAAGCATGATTCTATTTCCAATGTCACCTGCAATAATTTGTGTCAATGTAAAAATATAAGGATGATAATGCTCTTTTCTCCCACTAATGTTAATGGCGCCAAGAATCTCTCCTGATGGTGAAAAAATGGGAGAGGCAGCACATGTCAAAAAGTGCGCTGAGGCGTTAAAATGCTGACTTCCATGTACCCTAACAGGATTTTTTTCCAGTAATGCAACCCCCATTGCATTTGTTCCTCTTCTATCTTCAAGCCAATTTGTTCCTACTTGCATTTGCACTTCACTAGCTAAGTTTTCATCTCCTAATGTGTAAATTATTATTCCTTGACGGTCAACAAGCGAAACTATATGACCCATCTCCCTAAAAGTAGGATATAAGTTCTTTAAACTTGGGATGGCAGAATGAGTCAATTCCTGATTTCTGTTAAGAACTTCAGTAATTTGATAATGATTTAAAACGGTGCTATCTACTGGATCACTCGGTTTAAATCCATATTCTTCACAACGTTTCCATGAATCTCGAATCATCTTCTCCTCAACAACGTTCTCTTTCAACAAGAAACTCACCTCTTATGACCTATTTTATAGTTATAGTAGATGGCTGCTGTTTCAATTGAATGATTGTACGCCCCACTGTCTCAAAATTATACACTGAACCGTCATAAAATGTAACAATTCTGAATTAACATTCTACCGGGATGTTAATTTAATCTGGATTACGGACTTGGCATGGAACTTGCATATATTACTAGAGTGCAAGGACAAACTATTTATAGGGGGTATTGGTTATGTCAGGAAATCGTGCTGTTGTTGACTTGGATGTTGGGAAGAGTTCCGTAGATTACAAAAAAGCGGGAAATCGGGCGGTCGTGTACAAAGAACCTGGGAAGGTAGATATTGTTGATATCGGTTTTCCAGACCTAGTGTTACGAGATGGGCCTGGGGTAAATCCACTGAACGTCGGTCGTAAGTGTCATCACGGGGTTATTTTAAAGGTTATTGCGACAAATATTTGTGGTAGTGACCAGCATATGGTGCGCGGGAGAACAACAGCACCAAGTGGCCTAGCATTAGGGCATGAGATTACAGGCGAAGTCATTGAAGTCGGTCGAGATGTTGAATATATGAAAGTAGGAGATCTCGTCTCTGTACCTTTCAATATTGCTTGTGGTCGCTGTCGAAATTGTAAAGAACAAGACACACATATTTGCGAAAACGTGAATCCAGATCGTCCGGGTTCGGCATACGGATACGTTGATATGGGTGGATGGGTAGGTGGCCAATCGGAGTATGTGATGGTTCCTTATGCTGACTTCCAACTATTAAAATTTCCTGATAAAGACCAAGCGATGGATAAAATTCTTGATTTAGCAATGTTATCGGATATTTTCCCAACAGGATTTCACGGCGCTTATAGTGCAGGCGTCACAATCGGATCCACTGTTTATATTGCTGGTGCTGGACCTGTTGGATTAGCGGCAGCCCATTCAGCTCAACTACTCGGGGCTTCGTGCGTCATTGTTGGCGATATGATTGAAGAGCGATTGGCACAAGCGAGAAGCTTTGGATGCGAAACAATCAATCTTTTGGAGCATGATGATATTGGCGAACAAATTGCACAGATTCTTGGAACCCCTGAGGTAGATTGTGCAGTTGACTGTGTTGGGTTCGAAGCACACGGCCATAAAGGTGTAGGAGAAGCACCTGCCACTGTTCTCAACTCAATCATGCAGGTTACGCGTGCTGGTGGAAAACTTGGAATCCCTGGATTATACGTAACAGGCGATCCTGGAGCAGTTGATGAGGATGCAAAATTCGGCACACTGAAGATTCGCATGGGATTAGGATGGGCAAAAGCACATCACTTTGTCACTGGACAAACTCCTGTCATGAAATACCATAACTTCTTAATGAAGTCGATTCTCAGCGGTAAAGCCCAAATCGCCAAGGCAGTCAATGCGACAATTATCAATTTAGATGAAGCACCGAATGGTTATCAAGTTTTCGATAAAGGTGCGGCGAAAAAATTCGTTATTGATCCACACGGAATGATAAAAAGGTAAATAGCTTAGCTACGATAAACACATCCATGGCTTGCCCTTCAAATATTTGAAAGCAAACTGTGGATGTTTCTTTGAGTTAGTCGATAGATTTTTACTTGCTCATGGATAAGTCATGAGCCACTTATGAGCACCCTCGACTGCTCTTCCTTCTCTCCAGGGAGTAAGCCTTCTTCGCTGCTCATTTAAGGGGGAGTCCTATGTCAGCATTTTTAGGTGAATTAATTGGAACTATGATTTTGGTGACTTTAGGTTGCGGTGTTGTTGGAGGAGTAGTCCTCAATAAAACAAAATCCCAAAGCTCTGGTTGGATTGTTATAACGATGGGATTCGGTCTCGCTGTAGCTGTTGCAATTTATGCAGTGGGTGGGATAAGCGGAGCTCATATTAATCCAGCCGTCACAGTTGGATTTGCTGTCATTGGCGCTTTTCCTTGGGCTGATGTTCCAGCATATATCTTAGCCCAACTGATAGGCGCTAGTATTGGCGCTGTCATTGTTTACCTTAATTATCTTCCGCATTGGGAAGCAACCGAAAGTAAAGAAGAGAAATTAGTTGTTTTTTCAACAAGTCCAGCGATTAGAAAGCCGTTTTCCAACTTAATCAGTGAAATGATTGGCACATTCATTCTTGTACTAGGGATATTAGCAATTGGTGCAAATGAATTCACACAGGGACTTAATCCACTCATCATTGGATTCCTAGTCCTTTCCATTGGGTTATCCCTCGGAGGAACAACTGGCTTTGCGATCAATCCCGCGCGTGATTTAGGCCCAAGAATTGCTCACTTCTTCTTACCAATAGTCGGAAAAGGTTCATCGGATTGGGGTTACGCCTGGATACCGATTGTAGGACCAATACTCGGGGGAGCATTTGGTGCCCTATTCTATCAACAAGTATTTACCGGTGTCAATTCGGCAGCGTTTTGGATTGTAGGCGCAATCTGTATTGCGGCAATTCTTGGCGCACAACTTATGGACAAAGAACATAAAGCGCGTCCTAAGGTGAGTAAAGGCCACCCCATCGAAGAGCGTTTATAACGATTGAAATTAAAAATAGGGCTGTTCTAGGAACAGCCCCCCTTTTCTCAATCATCATCACGGTCTTTTTCAAAGTCTAGAATTTTACCTGTGATTGCATCGATTTCAAACTCATATTCATATTTGCCGTCTTTAATGTCAATTTCGAAGTGTGCATGATCGTCATCGTCATCTAATTCAACAGACTTTACGGTTCCTGGTGAATGTTCGATTGCAATCGCGATTACTTCTTCTTTAGCGGAAATGTAATTCTTGTTCTTTTTTGCAGTTACTTTTTCATCTGATTTGAAGGATGACTTTTCGTCCTCTACTTCCTGTTTTACAAGTTCACCAGATGTCGCGTCAATGTCCAGCTCATAACGCACAGACTCGCTTTCTACTTCGACTTCATACACATTGTCAGACCGATCATAGTCAATCTCAGTTACAAAGCCGCCTACAGTTTCAACCGCTTTTGCTTCTACTTCTTCAATTGTAAGTCTTGCTGTATCATCATTTCCCGTAGCGTTGACACCCAAAACGCCTGTTGATTGGTTAGTATTCTTATCTGCACTTGCTCCCATTGCCACGCCACCGATTACAACTGCTCCAGCCAATACTGGGATTACGATCCACTTTTTCATCTTTATCTTCCTCCTTTTGATCTTATCTTCATATTACCCGTCGAAGATGAGAACTTATTGTGAGGATTATTAGAGTTTGATGAGAAATTAGTTATCCCATTCAACAAATAGGATATCTCCTGTTATGGCATCGATATGGAAAACGGCTTCTATGTCATCCGTATCCTCATTATCTTGTTCGATTTCAACTACATAGTATCCACCGTCATTTGTCCGTTTGAAAGTAGAGTACTCCACTTCACCATTCAATTCACCAAGCGCTATCTCAATCGCCTGTTCTCTTGTGATGAGCACATCTTCTTTTGTCGTCTCTTTTGTTTCCTCAGATATCATTTCACCTGTCATGGCATCAATCTGAAGTTCTACTAGCGCTTTGTCCTTTACGACTTCCGCGTTATAAACAGGCGCTTCTTTGTTGTCATTTAAAGATAAACTTTCAATTTCACCCGGATATTTTACGGCTATTTTTTCTCGGACTTCTGCTTCGGATAGAATCTGCAGTTCGGATTCCTCCTCGCTTTCCACCTTACTTAACTGGTTCAACGCCAATACCTTCCCGCTCTCTGCATCGACTTCAGCAGAATAAAGGGCATCTGATCGCATAATCTCAGCAAAATAGACCCCGTCTACCAATGAGATGTTCTCGACTTTTCCGTCGTATATTGTTTCAAGCTGCAGTCTGATTTCTTCACTTGAGAGTAGCTCTGCCTTTGTCAATAAATTACTAATAAACAAGCCACCTGCAACGATAATAATTATGGTTAAAATTAGCGGAAGTACCCATGGCTTTCGCAATTTTTTCATCCTATTCGCCTCCCTACTTCAATCATACGTATCGATTATTAAAACTCGGTGAGAATTTGCTCTTTTGGGATAGAAATTCTGATTGTCGTTCCCATTCCATAAATACTTTCCACCTTCAACTGAGCACCCAATCCATTGGCAAGTTCTTGTGCAATCGCAAGTCCAAGACCAGTCCCACCTGTTTTACGGCTACGCGCTTCATCTACACGATAAAAACGATTAAAGATATTTGGCAGTGCATCCTCAGGAATTCCATTTCCATAATCAATTATAGAGACAATAAACCCTTCATCACTTTCTTCCAAAACGGTTTTTACGACGTCATCACTATATTTCCTTGCATTATCAAGGAAAATAAACAGAAGTTGACGAAGTTTTTCACTGTCCGTAACAGCAAATGCAGGATTTACCCCGTCCATTAAAAATTCCCGAGAATAAGCTTGTCGCATCGGTTGCAATGTTTTTTCAATTTGATCATAAATATTCGTTTTAGCATAATTAAATTTCATTTGCTCATGTGCTCTCGCTAACTGCAATAATTGTTCAATCATTTCTTTCATACGAACAGATTCTCCGAGAATCGCACCAACCGCTTCTTCTGCTACGTCCCGATTATCGAATCCTTGTCTTGTTAACAAACGTGCATAACTTTCAATAACGGTTAAAGGTGTTCTTAGTTCGTGAGAGGCATTTGAGACAAATTGTTCTTGTTGTTTGTAGTTCGTCTCAAGTTGGTCCATTAAATCATTAAATGTTGTGGCCATCTCACCCATCTCATCTTTGCCATTAGAAGGAATGTTAATTTTTTCATATGTGCTCGTTTTTCTGCTTTGCCTCATTGTTTCAATCAATTTTTCGATTGGCAGTGTAATAATCCGACCCAGCGCTATACTAGAAATCGTGATTGGAATCATTGCGATCAAAGTAACGCCTAGAAGTATTAACGTTAGTGTTCTCAAACTGTCTTTTACATCAATAAGCTGCTGAATCATTTGTAGTTCAACGACATCTCCATTGGTCCAGATGATTGGCGTCTTTATAGATAGAACTGGAATACCTTCGAAGTTCTCTAAAGTATATTTTTCCCCATCTGTAAACTCGGGGGTGTACTCTTTTATGCCCCCAACCGTTTCAAAGGTGTTAATCTTTTTCCCCGTACTATCAAAAACACGAATCGCGCCATTTGGTGGCATATATGCACCAATTACAGTCCCTATATCCGTTTTTTCATTTACCTGATTGAAAGACTTCGTCATTTCCGTTGCCTGGAGCTGTAGTTGTTTATATTCCGTATTATAAGCCATTCTTTCAAACACGAAATAGATCCCAATATTTGTAAGAACTAAAATAACAAGCATAAGAAGTGTCGAAAAGAAATGTATTTTCGTTTTCAACTTCATTTTTCTAGCTCCTTCAAAACGTAACCGACGCCGCGCACAGTTTGTATTAATGTACGCTCTCCTTCAGTTTCAATTTTCTTCCGTACATAACGAATGTACACATCAACAACATTCGTATCACCAAAATAGTCATAACCCCAAACTGCATTTAGCAACTGTTCTCGTGATAAGACCTGATTGGGATGTCGAAGAAGATGGAGTAAAAGATCGAATTCTCGTGGCGTTAACTCAATCAACCGAACATCTCGCTTAACTTCACGTGTTTTTTCATGAATGCTCAACCCTGCGAATTCATGTAAATGTTCATCTTCCACCTGTTGGGTCTCCAGCCTCGGTGAAAATCGAAGCGCCGCACGAATTCTTGCCAGCAGCTCGTCAATTTCAAACGGTTTCGTTACATAATCATTTGCACCTAAATCGAGTCCCGCGACTTTATCTTCGACATCATCTTTTGCTGTCAATAATATAACCGGTGTGTTTGCCTCAGTCGCTCTAATTCTTCGCAGCACATCCAGTCCATTCAAACCGGGAAGCATTAAATCCAGTAAGATTAAATTCCATTCTTGTTCACGATATTTTATAAGACCATCTGGGCCAGTATGTGCGACATCTATTTCATAGCCTTCAAACTCAAGTTCTAATTGTAAAACACGTGCAATATTTTCTTCATCTTCAATAATTAAAATACGTTCTTTCAAGTCAATTTCCTCCTTTTAGAAAACGAAAGGCTCATTACATCAAGTCTTCGATCATTTTAGGACTTCACTAAAGTATATATGACTTACTAGCAAAACTCCTGTCACAACCTCACAGAATGAGAGACATTTAGAAATGAAAGTATACGACCATTCAAATGCCCAACGCAAGACAAAAATATGTAATAGTATACTTAAACAAAGAAAAATGTTGCACAAGGGAAACTTATATTATATACTTAATAACAAAGAAGTTGCATTAGGGAAACTTCCTGTAAATGCCCCCTATTTCATAAAAAAAATACGTATACTATACTCAAAAAGTTGCACTAAGGAAACTTTTTTTAAGAGATAATCAAATTTATAAGGAGGTCGTAAAATGGTCAATCCAATATTTGTGAATAATATTAGTGTTTCATATGACGACAACGAGGTCGTAAAAGATGTTTCGTTTTCCTTTCAACCAGGTAGTTTGATTGGCGTGCTTGGACCAAACGGCGCAGGAAAATCAACATTACTGAAAGCGATGCTTGGCCTTATTCGTCGAGACAACGGCGATGTCCAATTCGGAACGAATAGTATAAATCATGTGCGTAAAAACATTGCTTATGTTCCACAGCGCTCAAATATAGATTGGAACTTTCCAATAATCGTGAAAGACACAGTATTACTGGGGACTTACCCAAAAGCCGGTCTGTTTCGACGACCGAAAAAAGCTGATAAAGAATGGGCAATAGAATGCTTGAGACAAGTGGGCATGGAGGATTTCGCAAAACGGCAAATCGGTGAGCTATCAGGCGGTCAACAACAGCGCGTATTTCTAGCAAGAGCACTTGCACAAAAGGCAGACTATTTCTTTCTTGACGAGCCGTTTGTGGGTATCGATGCTTCCAGTGAGGAAGTCATCATCGATATTTTACGTCAGCTGAAGGCTGCGGGTAAAATCGTATTCGTTGTCCATCATGATCTATCTAAAGTAAAAAGTTATTTTGATGAACTCGTCCTAATCAACAAAGAACTTATAGATGCGGGACCTGTTAACAAGGTATTCCGAAGAGAAAATATGGAAAAAGCTTACCACCGAGAACTTATGTTTGAAGGTCTGGAGGTTTCAATGTAATGGCATTTATTAACGATTTAATGGTCTATGAGTTTCTACAAAAGGCATTGATTACGTCTATCATGGTCGGAATCATTTGTGGTGTTATTGGTTGTTTTATCATTTTGCGCGGTATGGCATTAATGGGAGACGCCATAGCGCATGCAGTTTTGCCTGGCGTTGCGATTTCTTATATGCTTGGCATCAACTTTTTCTACGGAGCAGTTGCAACTGGGATTTTGACCTCATTCGGGATTGGCGCCATCTCACGAAACAGCCGTATTAAGACCGATTCGTCAATCGGATTGGTGTTCTCCGCCTTCTTTGCGCTCGGAATTATTTTAATTACGAAAGCAGGAAGTGCGACTGACTTGACGCAGATTCTATTCGGAAATGTACTATCAGTTCGAACTTCGGATATGTGGCTAACACTGATTATCGGTGCCTTTGTTATTTTGGTCGTCGTGTTGTTCTTTAAAGAACTGCTTATCTCTAGTTTCGATGAGACAATGGCTGCTGCTTACGGTTTAAAAACCCGTCTGATTCACTATACGATCATGTTCTTGCTTACACTCGTGACTGTAGCATCTTTACAGACTGTAGGTGTTATCTTAGTTGTATCGATGCTCATTACACCTGCATCTACCGCATATTTACTAACAAATAGATTATCGGTCATGGTGGTATTGGCTGGCTTATTCGGGGCATTATCTTCCGTCATCGGCTTGTACTTTAGTTTTCTGTATAATTTACCGTCCGGACCAGTCATTGCACTGGCCACAACTTCGTTATTCATACTCGCCTTTTTATTTGCACCCAAACAAGGTGTTGTATCAAAGAAGATTCGTACATTTGGGAAGCGTAAGTTAGCAACAACACGTTAAGAAATTTAAGTAGAATTCATTACAAAGGAGTAGAAAGTGTAACATGAACAAATTATTAACATGGCTGGGTCTATCATTTCTTGCGGTATTTATATTATCTGCATGTGGAAACGATAATATAACTGAGGACAATTTAGCAACAGATACTGAAAAATTGAAAGTCGTCACCTCCTTCACAATTATCGCCGATATGGCAAGAGAAATCGGTGGTGACTTAGTGGAGGTGCATAACCTCGTACCGAGTGGGACAGATCCACATGAATATGAGCCCTTACCGAACGATATCAAAGCTGCTACTGATGCGGATATTCTTTTCTACAACGGTTTAAATCTTGAAGGCGGAGAAAATGGCTGGTTTATGAAAATGATAAGTGCAGTCAATCAGAAAGAAGTAAATATCCATAGTTTGACGGAAAGAGTGGAACCGAAATACTTGTCCGATAGTGATGGGCGTGACGAAGAGATTAATCCACACGCATTCATCGACCCTGCTGTCGGTGTCAAGATGGCCGAAGATTTACGCGATGCTTTGGCGACAAAACACCCAACGGATGGTGCTAAGATCCAAGAACAAGGTGATGCGTATGTTCAGCGCTTAAAAGATCTGGATAAAGAGTTTGAAGCGCGTATCAGCGAGATCCCTGAAGTAAATCGCGTCCTTGTTACAAGTGAACGTGCTTTCCAATACTTGAACGATCACTATGGTTTAAAAGAAGCGTTCATTTGGGAAATCGATACGGAAGAAAATGGTTCCCCTAAACAAATCAAAGCGCTTGTAAATTATATCCAAGAACATAAAGTGCCCATCCTGTTTGTAGAATCCAATGTCGACACACGTCCAATGGAAACTGTTTCTAAGGAAAGTGGCGTTCCAATTGCCGAAAAGCCAATCTATTCTGATGAAATCGGTGACCCAGGCGATGAAATCGATACGTATGTGAAATACTTGGAATACAATATGGAACTCATTTACGATGAACTGAGCAAACAACGCTAACTACTGGTAAAAAATAAAAAATGGCTTGAGCAGATTATATGCTCAAGCCATTTTTGTTGTTACATGAAGACAATCACGACTAATATCCCAGCGAGGATAAGTCTGTATATCGCAAAAGGCATCAATTTAACTTTCGAAATTAGTTTTAAGAAGAAACGGATTGAAATAATCGCAAAGATAAATGCGCTGATGAATCCGACAACATAAAACCCTAAATCATCCATCGACATATGTTCCCAGTTCTTTAAAACTGACACCAGACTTGCGCCGATCATAATTGGTACAGCCATGATGAATGTAAAATCTGCGGCTGTCTTATGGTTCAATCCAAAAAGGACACCACCAGAAATTGTCGCACCTGAACGTGAAAAACCTGGCCACAATGATAAACATTGAACAAGGCCCACTACAAATGCCTGGCGATAAGTGATTTGATCTAACGAATTAACCCAAGGCTTTTTCGGTCCTAATTTATCAGCTGCAATCATTAGGAACGAGCCTGCAATTAGGGCAAAGATCACTGTTTTTACCCCGCCTAAATTTAAATCAATATAGTCTTTTAAAGCAAAACCAACAATTACTGCTGGCAACATTCCAATAATGACATGTGCTAAGTTGAATCTTGAATTCATTTTCTTTCCGTCAATCTTGTAAAGACCGACCAGACTAAAAAGACGTTTCCAAAAAACAACGACAACAGCTAATATTGACCCTAGCTGAATCACAATTTTAAACGTGAATGCCGAGCGGTCCCCTAGAAATTCGTTGATATTCAACCACATATCATCCACGATGATTAAATGCCCTGTGGAAGAAACAGGCGCAAACTCCGTCATACCTTCTACAAACCCTAAAATCAGTGCTTTTAATAATTCGAATAAGTCCATAAGTTAATTAAGCTCTCTTTCTACGGAAGCGAACATACCAAATAACCGCCGCTACTCCGCTTAATCCAATCAATGCATACGCGATATTCGAATATATATCCATATAATGCACAATCGACGCCCAATTATCTCCTACCGCTACACCTACGGAGACGAGAATTCCATTCCATAGTAAACTACCAAGTGTCGTTAATAGAAGAAATAATGGAAAGTTCATATTGGACATTCCCGCTGGAATTGAGATAAGGCTCCGGATCAGCGGAACTAATCGGCAAAAAAATACAGTCCAGGGACCATATTTATCAAACCATGCATCTGCCTTATGAATATCTTTCCTAGTCAACCGCAACAGATGGCCCCATCGATCGACGATTTTTTCTAAACGACTCACATCAATCAGCAGACCGATGCTGTATAAGATCATCGCGCCAATGACAGATCCAATTGTTGCTGCAATGATGACGCCGAGCTGTGTCATATCCGAAAACGTCGTCATAAAACCACCAAACGTCAAAATTACTTCTGAAGGAATTGGCGGAAATATATTTTCAAGCAAAATTAATAGTAATACACCAAAATAGCCAAACTCGCTCATAAATTCTGTAATCCAATTTTCCATTTTTTATCGCCACCGATACAAGTCTACTAAAATCATTTCTGCTATGCAAATCAAATTTCTACATTCATTGGACGTTTTCGTATAGAGATAGTTGCTTCAATTTAAATTATTTTATGCTTAATATAATTTTTAATGACATGTCAATATTTAAACAACCGGTTGTTTCTATCATACACCACGGTTTAAATATGTGGATAAATCTAGAATAACTCGAGTTACCCACAATTCATCGTGGGTAACTCAACGTAAATGTGCATAGATTCTGAAAATTACCTTTTTAATGCAAAATTATATCATTTTTTCTATTACTAACAATGTGCATAATATGACAGTCGCTACTATTGTCTATCCATAAGAATCATTCACAACGTTCCTTTTCCAAATAAAAATGAAAGTCACCCAGTAAAACCGGGTGACCTCAGCTCAAACATTCTCAACTTGTTCAGTAATCTCCGCACGTAATGCTCTCTTTAAGAACTTCCCTACAGAGGTTTTTGGTATTTCATCCAAAAATATCACATCATCCGGAACCCACCATTTGGCAAATTGTCCATCCATATAGGACAATAACGCTTTCTTCATGTCTTCATCTGGGCTATTCCCTTCATGTAACACAACGCAAGCAATTGGTCGTTCCTGCCACTTTTCATGTGGAACCGCAATGACTGCCGCTTCAAATACAGCATCATGGGTCATTAACGCATTTTCTAGATCTACTGAGGAAATCCACTCACCGCCGCTTTTAATCAAGTCTGCAGTTCTATCTGTGAGCTTTAAATAACCATCCTCCGTCATGACTGCAATATCACCAGTGTAAAGCCAACCGTCTCTAAATGCCTCCGCTGTGCGTTCATCTTTATAATACTCGCTGGCAACCCAAGGGCCTCTCAAGGTTAACTCACCCATCGTTTTACCATCCCATGGGACTTCCCCGTCTTCATTGACAATCCGTACTTCGAGACCTGGCATCGTCAGCCCTTGGAGTGCACGGATATCAATTTTCTCATCTACTGAAAGTCCATCCATTTTCGATGTAAATACAGATAGACTTACAAGAGGTGTTGTTTCAGTTAAGCCGTATCCGATGATGAAGGGTACATTAAATTTCTCTTCAAATGCGCGAATAAGACCTTTTGGAGCTGCCGAACCACCGCAGACAATCGCCCGTAACGATGACAAATCACGGGATGGTCCCGTCTCAAGTACTTTTAATACCGCTAACCAAATTGTCGGAACGCCCGCTGTTAAAGTTACCTTTTCTTTTTCTATTAAATCCAAAATTAGCGCTGGATCAAATCCAGGGCCAGTTAATACTTGGGTAGTTCCATAAAACACTGCTGCAAACGGCATTCCCCACGCATTAACATGGAACATCGGAACAATTGGCATCGCGACATCACGCTCACCCATTCCCATCGCATCAGCTAAACCTAGCGCATAACTATGGAGTACAATCCCTCTATGTGTGTAAACAACTCCTTTTGGATTTCCCGTCGTCGCGGATGTATAACACATACCAGCGGGCGTATTTTCATCAAGATCTTCTGGAAATTCAAATGTATCGGAAGCAGTTTCAAGTAACGCCTCATAAGAATGAACATTTTCGAGTGTGGTTTCAGGAATCTCTTTACTATCGCCCATAATGACATAGTGTTTGACTGTTTTCAGCATAGGTGCGAGCTGCTGGAGATGAGGAAATAAGTTATCATCGACAAGAAGAATTTCATCTTCCGCATGATTGATCACATACGCTATATGCTCTGGCGATAGTCTGATATTGATCATATGAAGAATAGCCCCGGTACATGGCACACCGAAATACGCCTCCAAGTGCCGATGATGGTTCCAACCAAATGAGCCAACTTTCGTACCGTGTTTCATGCCTAGTTTTGTTAGTGCATCAGCAAGTTTACGGGTCCTTTTTGCAAATTCACGATACGGAATGCGGTGAATCTTGTCCTCCCCCGTTCGAGAAATGATTAACTTGTCCGGAAAAAACTGTTCTGCTCGTTTGACAAATGATGATAATAATAGTGGTGTTTGCATCATTATTAAATCCATCTCCTTTTTAGTAGGTTCTGAGATTATTAAACGCTAAGTGCCTTGCAGCCAGATAACACCGAATAATTATATGCGATTTCTCTTACGGTTATGCCGGAATAACCACCTCACTTATTTAGTTAAATTCCTAAGTTTACGGACTTTTCTATTAATTATAGTCTACATCATAGACAACCGTATAGCCATAGGAAGTATAAATAATTCAGCCTTAGGTCTTAGATGGAAATCCACACTGCGCCTGTAGGGACAAACAGGTTTCCGTTATAAGATTAGGGTACAAATAAAGGAGGCAAAGAAAATGAAAAAATTCGGACTTGTATTACTCGGTATTACAGCAGGAATTATCGCCCTCGTAAATTTAGGCTCTCTACTAGCGCTCGCGCTTTCAGCAGCTATCGCTTATGCAGGGTTCCACTACTTCAGAAAAAGCGAAGCAACAATTGCTAAATTATTCTGGGGAGGCGTACTTGTAATCGGCTTGATCACAGTTGTTTCTAATGTACCCGCTTTTATCGGAATCATTGCGATCATCGGGGTTTTGTATGTTTGGCATAAATGGAAAGGCGAACCAGAAGATAAAATCATTGAACACGGTCCTGTAAACGATCCTTTCGTAAACTTCGAAAGACAATGGGAAGAAATCACAAAATAATGAGGAGGAATTTTTAATGAATTCACTTTGGAATCGACTAAAATACACAGTTCAGGCGGATCTACACACAGCTTTTGACAAGAAAGAAAATAAAAATCCAATCGCAATGCTTAACCAATACATTCGCGAAGCAGAGAAACAAACAACTTCAGTTGGAAAATTACTTGAACGACAGTTTACACTAAAAACTGAACTGCAAAAGGAACTCACTGAAGCAGAAAAAATGGTAGATAAACGCAGAAGTCAGCTTACACTTGCAGAATCTGCCGAGGAAGAAGATTTGGTGGCATTTGCTGAAGCAGAAGTTGAAACATATGAGAAACGTGCAAATGATCTCACAGCGTCTATCATCAACGCCACAGATGAATTAACTGCATTGGAACGTAAATTCGAAGAAATGAAACATAAAGTTAAAGATATGAAAGTTCGTCAGTTACAATTGATGGGTAAAGAAAATGTCACGCGCGCCCATCATCAAATGGACAAAGTGATTTCTCCTGAGGTAACAGATGAAAAAATTTCTTCCGTCTCAGAGATGAACCAATATATCGAAAGCCTTGGCGGTAAAATTGATAAGGAATACGAAACATCATCAATGGAACGTCGACTCGAATCACTTGAAACAACTACTGAAAAAAATGTTGAACTTGTGTAAACTATAAGATATGAAGAAGGGCTACGTCATAAAAAAACCAACTTTCGTGGCCCCCTGAACAAAGGTCGATTAATTGTTGCTCTTGAAATTCGCTTCGGCGCTTGTGGAGGCCTCCCGCAATAAGCCAGCTAGAAGACCACTACCCTTTAATCAAAACCTGTATAATTTCTGTAAAGTGCACAGAAATTATACAAACCGAACCCTTCGCTGTTCGGTTGGCTACCACTCGTAAGGCGCCTACGCTGGTTTTCTTTGGTAGACTTTTGTCGTTTCTTTTATTAGAGCGAGCACGTTGTAGATAATTTACAGGTTCAAAATTATAGTTCCATCAAGATCTGTAACAAGGAATATTCTTTTAACCAGTCTTCTGTAATATGAATTTCTTTAAGAAGGCAATGATTAACTATCTTCGTATAGTGAAATTAGTTGATTGTAGTGTAGGGCGGCGACTCCAGCGGGAACAGCGCGAGCTGAAGACCCCGCAGGAACGCAGTGTGCACTGGACCCTTAAAATTGGACACTATTTTTCTAAGC
>NZ_JBYHFO010000028.1:0-19038 GCF_057669865.1 Sporosarcina sp. Y1009
GGCACTAAAAGAGTCATTACCTTATGGTAGTGGCTTTTTTTTATTGTCGAAAGATATATCTTTCGATAATAAAAGTATGATAATCTGGTCTTAAAAGAAGTATTTCTACAAATATTTGTAGTAAAAGACCTGAAAAATATAGAAATGACCCTTTAAAAACATTTAAAATCTCTTGAAAGCTAATGAAAGTACATACTAAAACGACAAAACGATCTCCTAAAAACACAAATTGGTAAAAAGTTCTATAGATAACTAATTTTATTTTCATTCAATTGTTGAATGAAAACAAAATTATTGTAGTTAAACGCTATTCAATTTATGATGAAAAGATAGGAGATGTTAATATGAATGATCTATACGATATATCTGTAACAAAACCAGATGGAACGATACAATCTATGGCTGAATTTAAAGGTAAGCCTCTACTAATAGTCAATACAGCAAGTAAATGTGGTTTTGCAAATCAATTTAATGATTTACAGAAGATTTATGAGGAATATGAAGACCAAGGATTTGTTGTTCTTGGCTTTCCGTCTGATAACTTCAGAGATCAGGAATATGAAAATATTGAAAGTACAATGAAGGTTTGTAAATTAATTTATAATATAAGCTTTCCGATGTTTGCAAAGGTTAACGTTAAAGGTAGCGATGTGGATCCGTTATTTAAATACCTTACTTCTGCAAAAAAAGGTATGTTGACGAATGGGGTTAAGTGGAATTTTACAAAATTTCTCGTAAATAAAGAGGGAACTGTTATTGAACGCTTTGCACCACAAACATCACCATTAAAAATCAAAAGAAAAATCGAGGAAATTATTCAGTGAAAAGTACGAATACATTTACTAAAGGAAAGAACCTTGACAGGTCGTATGGTCGCTGATAACATTCAAATAATATTCAAAAAGAAATCGGGGAGGCAAGATTAAGATGTGGGAATCAAAATTTGCACGTGAAGGTCTAACATTCGACGATGTGTTGCTCATACCAGGACCATCTGACGTATTACCTAAAGACGTATCTCTTTCTGTTGATTTAACAGAAAAGATTAAGTTAAATATACCAATAATTAGTGCTGGTATGGATACAGTTACCGAATCACGAATGGCTATTTCTATGGCAAGACAAGGTGGACTGGGTGTTATTCATAAAAATATGAGTATCGAAGAACAGGCTGAACAAGTTGTTACTGTTAAACGCTCTGAAAATGGCGTTATTACAAATCCATTTTACTTAACACCGAACCACCAGGTTTTCGACGCTGAACATTTAATGAGCAGATACAGAATTTCAGGTGTTCCAATTGTTAATAATGAAGAAGAGCTTAAATTAGTTGGCATTATTACTAACCGAGATATGCGTTTTATTCAAGACTTTTCTCTTCTCATTAATGATGTTATGACGAAAGATAATCTTGTAACTGCGCCTGTTGGAACTACATTAGGTGATGCTGAAAAAATTCTTCAAAAATATAAAATTGAAAAGCTACCGATTGTCGATGAAGAAGGTATTTTGAATGGTTTAATCACAATCAAAGATATTGAAAAAGTGATGGAGTATCCAAATGCTGCGAAAGATAATCACGGAAGACTACTTGTCGGTGCTGCGGTTGGTGTTACGACTGACACTATGCTTCGTGTGCAGAAACTTGTCGAAGCTGAAGTGGATCTCATTGTCATTGACACTGCACACGGCCATTCAAAAGGTGTGCTTGATACAGTAGCTAATATTAGAAATGAATTCCCTGAAATTGAAATTGTTGCGGGAAATGTTGCCACAGCAGAAGGCGCTCGTGCATTGTACGAAGCTGGTGCAGATGTTGTTAAGGTAGGAATTGGTCCAGGTTCTATTTGTACAACACGGGTTGTTTCAGGGGTAGGCGTTCCACAAATCACAGCAATTTACGAGTGCGCATCTGTTGCCAGAGAACTAGGGAAAACAATGATCGCTGATGGTGGGATCAAGTATTCTGGGGATATTGTGAAAGCACTTGCTGCTGGTGGACATGTTGTGATGCTCGGAAGTCTTTTAGCGGGTACAACTGAGAGTCCGGGTGAAACAGAACTCTTCCAAGGACGTCGTTTTAAAGTTTACCGTGGAATGGGATCATTGGGTGCGATGGAACGTGGCTCAAAAGATCGATATTTCCAAGAAGATGCAAAAAAACTTGTTCCTGAAGGTATTGAAGGTCGACTCCCTTATAAAGGTGATATTGCAGACACGATTCACCAATTAGTAGGAGGAATACGTGCGGGTATGGGGTATTGTGGGTCTAGAAATCTTCTTGATCACCGTGAAAATGCTCAATTTATTCGCATGACGGGATCAGGGTTATTAGAAAGCCATCCCCACCAAGTTCAAATTACAAAAGAAGCACCAAACTATACACTTTCATAAAAATTAATTGTTAGAAATAACTTCTATAAGTTTTAGGGAACTTAAGCATCTTTCCTGCGTCTTGATATATGCGGAAAGATGCTTTTTTTGTTATAGTTCCCAAGTCATGTGGAATTTGTGGTAAAATTATTAAGGGGAAATCGCATTAACGGAGGTAAGGTTTTGAAACAGAGAATTAGTAAATATGTTGCAATGATTATCATTCCACTCTTGTTTATCATGTCAGTGGGTGTTGTTCCAGCTGCTGCCGAAACGGGTTTAGGACTAAACGTTGACGGGGCAATTTTAATAGACGCAGAAAGTGGAAAAGTTTTATATGAAAAAGATGCCGACACACCATATGGCATTGCAAGTATGACTAAAATGATGACTGAATATATCCTTTTTGAAGCAATTGAAGAAGGTAAAATCACTTGGGATCAGGAATACAAAGTAAATGACTATACGTATAAGATTTCGCAAGATAGTCGTCTGAGTAATGTTCCACTACGTGCAGATGGTACATATACGATTCGTGAATTGTATGAAGCAACTGCAATTTATTCTGCAAATGCGGCCACAAT
Source organism: Sporosarcina sp. Y1009 (assembly GCF_057669865.1). Classification (NCBI taxonomy): domain Bacteria; kingdom Bacillati; phylum Bacillota; class Bacilli; order Caryophanales; family Caryophanaceae; genus Sporosarcina; species Sporosarcina sp. Y1009. Next base: position 2,958 of record NZ_JBYHFO010000028.1, read on the forward strand.
TGCAATTGCTGAAACAATTGCAGGAACTGAAACAGAGTTTCTAAATTTAATGAATGCGAAAGCAGAAGAACTTGGTCTTAAAGATTATAAATTTGTGAATACGACGGGGTTGAATAACGGCGATCTTCAAGGCATGCATCCAAAAGGGACAGGTCCAGAAGATGAGAACGTGATGCCTGCAAAATCAGTTGCAAAGCTTGCATATCATTTACTAAAAGACTTTCCGGAAGTTCTAGAAACGACGAGTGTCACAACAAAAACTTTCCGAGAAGGTACTGAAGATGCGATTAAAATGGATAACTGGAACTTTATGCTTCCAGGATTTGTTTATGAGTATGCAGGTGTAGACGGACTGAAAACTGGAACGACAAACTTTGCCGGATATTGTTTTACCGGAACTGCTGAAAAAGATGGTAAACGGGTAATTGCAGTCGTTATGAATGCAGTTGATGATCAAGGTAAAGGTTCGTATGAGGCACGTTTTGATGCCACGCGTGCATTATTTGATTATGGTTTTGCTCAATTTTCAGAAGTAGAATTTGTACCCGCTGGTTATAAGTTTGAAAATCAGCAAACATTAGATGTTAATAAGGGTAAAGAAGCAACTGTGGAAATAGCAGTTAAAGATCCAGTGAAAATGATGATTAAATCGAGTGAAAATGATTTATATAAACCTAAACTTATCCTTGATAAATCTGCTGAAGAACTGGTAGCGCCAATTAAAGAAGGTACAGTTGTTGGTCATATAGAGTTAGTTCGTGAGGATGGCAAAGAATTAGGATTTGTTGATTCAAATCATCCTAAGGTTGAAGTTGTAACGATAGGGTCAGTCGAGAAGGCTGGTTGGTTCTCCCTATCAATGCGTGCTGTCGGTGATTTCTTTGTTGGAGTCTGGGATAGTGCAACAGGTTTTGTTAAAGGCTGGTTTGATTGAATATAAAAAGCAGTGAATCTACTTAGATTCACTGCTTTTATTTATTTCCCAGGCTATCATGAGTGTATCTATCGCTTTTTTTATAGTGTCGAGGGATAAGCCACCGAATCCAATGAGGAATGAGGGTTCGTTTTTAATAGGCTCTTTTCGATATTTATTTAAACCATAAACTCGAATTCCGGCTGCTTTAGCCGCTTGCGTTAACTCCTCTTCGTTTCGGTTATCATGAATTGTAATAATGATATGCATGCCCGCTTCCTCCCCTGAGTAGGAAATATAGGGTGTGTATGGTTGAATTGACTCGATCAAAGTTTGAAGTTTTCGTCTGTATATTGTTCGCATTCGATTTAAATGTCTAGAAAACTGTCCATCCGCCATAAAACGTGCAAGAATGTGTTGGTCAAGGCGCGGGACGGTGGATGCATAGTGAATAAAGGCATCCTTGTACCGTTTAAGCAGAACGCCGGGCAACACCATATAGGCGATCCGTAAGGAAGGCATAAGTGATTTAGAAAAAGTACTTAAATAAATTACATTGTCACCCTTGTCCATGCCTTGTAAAGCTGGAATGGGTCTTCCTGTATAACGAAATTCACTATCATAATCATCTTCGATAATAAAATGATTGTTATGAGAGGTTGCCCAATTCAGTAAGGCTGTTCTTCGTGCTGCAGAAAGTACTGTCCCCGTTGGAAATTGATGTGATGGGGTTAAATAGGCGACGTTTGCTACCGACTTTTGAAGCATGCTGATATCCATTCCTTCTTGGTCTACTTCAACGGGATATACTTTCCGGTTATTATGATAAAAAACATGATGAGTTAATGGATAGCCGGGGTTTTCAATTGCATAAGTAGCATCAATTCCGAGTATGCGGATTACTAGTGGCATGAGTTGTTCTGTGCCTGAGCCGACAATTATTTGTTCGGGTGTGCAGTTGACGCCTCTTGAGTGATATAAATAACGTGCAATTTCTTGTCGAAGCGGGAGGTCACCGTGTGGATCACCGAGTAGCAAAAGCTCTTTAGAAGATTCATCAATGACATCTTTCGCATACTTTCGCCATTGCGTAAATGGAAAAGAATCCGTATCAATATCGCCTGGTGACAAATCGATGAGAATTTCTTCAGATGTTTGGAGAGTTGGCTCCAAAGTAGAATCTATCGGTTGGACGTAAGCAAGTTCTTCAATCGCTTGGACGTAAAAACCTTTTCTTGGTATCGCAGAAATAAACCCCTCAGCGGTCAGTTGGCCATAAGCAAGTTCAATGGTTGTTTGACTTATCTTAAGGAACTCACCAAGTTTTCTTTTTGAAGGCAGCTTTCTTCCAACTTGTAATTTCCCGTTTGTTATATCCATACGAATCTGGTCGTAAATTTGTTCATATAAAGGGATTGGCGAATTTTTATCAAGTTCAATTAACAGTATTTCCATAGAATAACCTCCACTGACCCCGTCAAATTATGCGAAACTGAGTATTTCAATATGGTCATCATCCAGTATACTGAACAATATGAATAGGAGGAAGGATTATGACTATAAATATGAAGTACGGTGGCGTCATTATGGACGTTATTAATGGTGAACAGGCAAAAATAGCGGAGGCGGCTGGTGCGGTTGCAGTAATGGCACTTGAACGCGTTCCATCAGATATTCGCGCAGCAGGCGGAGTTGCACGTATGGCAGATCCAAGTATTGTGGAAGAAGTGCAAGCGGCAGTATCAATCCCTGTTATGGCAAAAGCGAGAATCGGTCACATTTCAGAAGCACGTTTACTTGAAGCGATGGGTGTAGATTTCATCGATGAAAGTGAAGTATTATCACCGGCAGATGATGAATTTCATTTATTGAAAAGTAGTTATTCAGTGCCGTTTGTTTGCGGGGCACGTGATCTCGGGGAAGCTGCACGAAGAATTGGTGAAGGTGCAAAAATGCTTCGTACAAAAGGTGAACCAGGAACAGGAAATATTGTAGAGGCGGTTCGTCATCTACGTAAGGTACATGCACAAGTGAATAAGCTTGTTCATATGAATGAAGCAGAAATTATGACAGAAGCACGTATTTTAGGTGCACCGTATGAGATCCTGCTAGCGATTAAAGAAGCAGGCCGTTTACCAGTAACAAATTATGCGGCAGGCGGCGTAGCAACACCAGCTGATGCGGCATTAATGATGGAACTCGGTGCGGATGGTGTGTTCGTCGGTTCTGGAATTTTTAAATCGGAAAATCCTGAGAAATTTGCACGTGCAATTGTTGAGGCTACTCAAAATTACCAAAACTATGAGTTGCTTGTTCAATTATCAAAGGATCTTGGCCAACCAATGAAAGGCATTGAAATGTCATCGCTTTCCGCAAGTGAACGTATGGCAGATCGTAGTCAGTAAAAATTATGCGCCTACTCTAATGTGTCATCACATAGAGTAGGCGTATTTTATTTTGAAATTACCTTCACATGCAAGATCAAATAGGCCAAGAATAATTTCCTTGTGACTTGCCAAAAATTCTTTGATATAGTATGGTAATAATAATTTCAAATGTGAAACGATGATGGGAAGCAGTAGCAAATAGGTTTTTAAAAGAGAGTCGGCGGGTGGTGCGAGCCGATAAAAACAATTGCGAATCCGTCCCTGAGTAGCTGGGCTGAAATAATTAGTAGGCCTATGCCGGTACTTGAACCGTTATTTCAATGGAGTGAATCAGATACTTTAAGTCTGGTTAATTTGGGTGGCAACGCGGGTAGTTCTCGTCCCTTGTATAGGGGATAGAGGGCTTTTTTTGTTGTCTAAATTCCATGTGTCTACAAAATAAGGAGGAGTTAACATGTTAGATATTAAAAAAGTTAGAGCGAATTTTGATGAAGTAAAAGAAAAGCTTTCAAAACGTGGGGAAGATCTTACAGATTTCGATCAATTTAGTGGTTTGGATGAAAAACGACGCGAACTTATCGTAAAAACAGAAGTACTAAAAGCAGAGCGAAACACTGTCTCTGGACAAATCGCTAAGATGAAGCGTAATAAAGAAAATGCCGACGAAATGATTGTCCGGATGCGCGAAGTTGGAGACGAAATTAAAGAGTTGGATGACCAACTACACGATGTCGAAGAAAAATTGAACTACATCATGATGCGTATTCCGAATATCCCGCACGACAGTGTTCCATTTGGTGACAGCGAAGATGATAATGTTGAAATTCGTACTTGGGGTGAAATTCCAGTATTCGAATTTGAAGCAAAACCGCATTGGGATCTTGGAACGGATTTAAATATACTAGATTTTGAAAGAGCTGCAAAAGTTACTGGAAGTCGTTTTGTATTCTATCGTGGTCTTGGTGCACGTTTAGAAAGGGCGCTTATTAACTTCATGCTAGATCTTCATATTGATGAACATGGTTATGAAGAAATTATACCGCCTTATTTAGCAAATCGAGAAAGTTTAACAGGAACAGGTCAACTTCCTAAGTTTGCGGAGGATTTGTTTCACGTGGAAGAAGAAGATTACTTCCTAATTCCAACCTCTGAAGTGCCTGTAACGAATTTCCACCGTGATGAAATCTTAAATGCAGAGCAGCTTCCGGTTGCGTTTACAGCCTATAGTTCAAACTTCCGTTCAGAAGCCGGTTCTGCAGGTCGAGACACGCGTGGTTTAATTCGCCAGCACCAGTTTAATAAAATTGAGCTTGTGCGGTTAGTAAAACCGGAGGATTCTTATGCAGAGCTTGAAAAATTAACGGGTCATGCGGAAAAAGTGTTACAGCTATTAAAACTTCCGTACCGTGTACTCAATATGTGTACGGCGGATCTTGGCTTTACAGCAGCGAAGAAATATGACATCGAAGTATGGATTCCGACACAAAACATGTACCGCGAGATTTCTTCATGTTCAAACTTTGAAGACTTCCAAGCGCGTCGTGCGCATATTCGCTATCGAAGTGAAGCAGGCGCGAAACCTGAATACGTGCATACGCTAAATGGAAGTGGACTTGCGGTTGGTCGAACTGTAGCGGCAATTCTTGAAAATTACCAGCAAGAAGACGGATCAGTAATCATCCCCGAGGTGCTTCGTCCTTATATGGGCGGTAAAGAAGTAATTACAAACTAAAAAAGAGGCTTCACCTTTGGTCAATTTTCGACTTTGGGTGACGCCTCTTTTTTTGCCTTTTTCTTACGCGCTCGAATATCTCTAAAAAAGGAAGTTAGTATTTCCCCACATTCATCTCCAAGTACGCCTTCTGCCACTTCACATTCATGGTTGAACCGTGGATCATTAAGGAGTCTATATAGTGTATCAACACATCCGCCTTTTGGGTCACGCGCGCCGTAGACAACGCGTGGAATACGTGATTGTAAAATGGCACCTGCGCACATTGGGCAAGGTTCAAGTGTGACGTATAAAGTTGTTTCTTCAAGTCGCCAACTTCCTATTTCATGGCACGCATCTTGTATCGCTGACAACTCTGCATGGGTAACTGCATTTTGAGTCGTTTCACGTAAATTATGCGCACGCGCGATGACTTTATCATCATGAACGATGATTGCACCAATCGGGACTTCACCGAGCGTGCGCGCCTTCATCGCTTCATCGATTGCCATTTGCATGTATTTAGTATCTTTTTCATCCATAACCATCGCTCCCTAGCCATAGTGTAGCATTTTTTGATGTAAATTGTTCCACGTGGAATAATATTGTCGAAATATAGCTTGAATCCGCTGTTTTTCATTTCAAGCGTGTGTTAAAATAAAGAGCACTATAATTATGAAAGATGAAGGAGGACTTCTGATGCCTGTTCCGTTTATAACAGTGGAAGGTCCGATTGGCGTCGGAAAAACGTCGCTATCTAAAGCAATTGCAGAAACACAACAGTTTCGTTTGCTCGAAGAAATCGTCGACGAAAATCCGTTTTTAAATAAATTTTACGATAACATTGAGGAATGGAGTTTCCAAACCGAAATGTTTTTCTTATGCAATCGCTATAAACAACTTAGTGATATTAAGACAGAAATAACGATTGAACAAAAATCGGTCGTTGCAGACTACAACATATTTAAAAATTTGATTTTTGCGAAGCGGACACTGGATTCGATTGAGTATAAAAAATATGAAGAAATATACACTATTTTAACGAAAGATATGCCGGTTCCGAATATCATTGTCTATTTACATGCAAGTATTGACACGCTCATGGAACGAATTTCAATACGCGGACGTGATTTCGAGAAAAACATGGACCGTGCTTACTTAGAACAACTTTCCTGTGATTACGATACGTTTATTACGCATTTTGAATCATCACATCCCAATATTCCTGTACTTCGTTTTAATGGGGATGATCTTGATTTTGTAAACAATAAAGAAGACCTGCAGTTTATATTAGATACAGTCGATTCAACGATTCGAAAAGGAGTTAGTTTTACATGAACTTACGTGAAAAATATGGGATACCAAAAAATGCAGTGATTACTGTAGCAGGAACTGTAGGTGTTGGAAAATCAACAATGACACAAGCACTTGCCGATGCACTGGACTTTAAAACTTCTTTTGAAAATGTGGATGAGAATCCTTATTTAGATCGTTTTTATGATGATTTTAAAAAATGGAGTTTTCATTTGCAAATATACTTCTTAGCGGAGCGCTTTAAAGAACAAAAGCGTATCTTTGAAAGTGGTGGCGGGTTTATCCAAGATCGTTCTATCTATGAAGATACAGGTATCTTTGCAAAAATGCATGCGGACAATGGAACAATGGAATCGGTCGATTATGATACATACACGGATTTATTTGAAGCGATGGTGATGACGCCTTATTTCCCGCATCCAAATCTACTCGTTTATTTGGATGGTTCGATGGAAGATATTCTGGGCCGCATTGAAGAGCGGGGCCGCCCGATGGAACAACAGACACCGATCACTTATTGGGAAGAGATGCACGGACGTTATGAACATTGGATTAACTCTTTCGATGCTTGTCCAGTCTTGAAGATTAATATTAATGATTATGATTTAATGAAAAATCCACAAGAAATAGAACAAGTAATTGCCCGAATTGGAAGTAGTTTTTAATACAATTTCTCAACAAGCAACCATTTTTATCTGGTTGCTTTTTTATTCGTTGATTTTTCACTGAATGGGTTCTATCTGGCGGTTTTCTAGAAATTTCATGCCAAATCATATAGGAGTGAAAAAAGGTTAAGAAATGGAATCATTTCTTAACCTTTAAATTTTGCGTACTTATTGGAAAGCCCCTTGTATTTATACATAGGAAACGACATCACTAAAAAATTCTTGATAAAGCTCTCTTAATATTTTCGTTTCATCTTTTTTATCTACTCCGAAAACGAGACTCACTTCAGAAGAGCCTTGGTTAATCATTTCAATGTTCGCACCTGTGCGTGAAATAGCAGACGCAGCTCGTGCAGCAAGACCTTTTGTATGGCGCATGCCTTCGCCCACGAGAACAACCATAGAATAGTCCGTATTTCGTAAATGGACATCATCTGCCTCTAATTCCTCTTTTACCCGGCGAATAATTCGCTCACCCTTTTCATCCGTTAAAAATTCACTTCTGATGATAACCGATAGATTATCGATTCCTGAAGGGGTATGTTCGTATGGGATTTCCTCGTCTTCTAATATTTCTAATAAGCGACGTCCGAAACCAATTTCTTGGTTCATTAAGTATTTATAGACAAATAATGTTGAAAAACCACTATCCGCGGCAATGCCAATGACAGGTTGTGCCGAATGATCTCGGTCTTTTACAATTAGGGTTCCTGGGCATTCTGGATTATTCGTGTTTTTTATACAAACAGGAACCGATCTGAGAAATGCAGGCATTAGTGCTTCGTCATGGAAAACAGAAAAACCTGCATAGGCAAGTTCACGCATTTCCCGGTATGTCATTTTTTCAATCGCAACGGGTTGATTGACAACGTTAGGGTTTGCAGCAAATACAGAATCGACATCTGTAAAGTTTTCATATAGTTCTGCACGAATGGCCGCTGCAACGATTGAACCTGTAATATCCGAACCACCGCGATTAAACGTCCTCAATGTCCCGTCTTCGGTATAGCCGAAGAATCCAGGGAATACAACTATGCCAGGTTCATCCTTTAATTTCTCAAGACGGTCATATCCCTCTGGTAATGCTCGCACACGTTCAGGTCGATTGTTTACGAGTAACCCTGCTTTTTTAGGACAGGCATATCTTGCCTCAAGTCCAATATGCGTAAAGTAATTGGCGATTAGCTTTGCATTATTATCTTCACCCGCTGCTTTGATCGTGTCCATAAAGAGACTTTCATCTGCCTGATTTGTAGAAATACGCTCGCGTAAATCAGCTTCAATAACACTTATAATTCCTTCTTCAAGTCCAAGTCCTGTCGAGATCAATCGATATCGATCGACGACTTCTTCCAATTCACGATCGAAATGATTCCCGTTAAGAACTGCCTCCCCTAGTTTAATAAGTAAGTCTGTCACTTTCTCATCATCACTAAAGCGTTTCCCCGGTGCAGAGACAACGATAATTTTTCTAGAAGGGTCACTCTTGATGATTTTTGCAACTTTCTTAATCTGTTCTGCCGTAGCGACTGATGTTCCACCAAATTTACATACTTTCATTTCATCAAATCCTATCTCTCTATTAGTAATATATAGTTAATTAAAAGTAAAGATTGACCGTTGGGGTTGTAATTATTGTGGAACATCCTTATAATGTCCTTATGCACAGGTCAATTGTATTTACATAGTGTACATATAGTTAGGAGAATCGTCAAATGAAAAAGAATATTAATATTGGATTATTGGGTTTTGGAACAGTTGGAAGTGGTGTCGCAAAGATAATGCACGGGCATCAACAAGACTTACAATATAAACTTGGCGTCGAAGTTACGATTAAAAAAGTACTAGTTAAAGATATTACGAAATCGAGAGATACAGAATTATCGGCGGATGTATTTACAAATAATTTGGATGAGCTCCTAAATGATCCATCTATAGACTTAATCATTGAAGTAATGGGCGGTACGAACGGTGCGAAAGATGCTATTGAACGCGCACTCCTTGCAGGAAAAGGCGTTGTCACAGCGAACAAAGATGTGATGGCAGAATTCGGTCAAGAATTATTACAACTTGCAGATGAAATGAAATGCGATTTATTTTATGAAGCTAGTGTTGGTGGCGGAATTCCACTGATTCGTACGATGGAAGATGGACTCGCTTCTGATCGAATTAGCGCATTAACAGGAATCGTTAACGGAACGACAAATTTTATGTTAACGAAAATGAAACATGAAAATATGTCTTACGAAGCTGCATTAGCTGAAGCAACTCGACTAGGTTTTGCAGAAGCGGATCCGTCAGCAGACGTCGACGGCATTGATGCAGCTCGAAAAATGGTTATCTTAGCCTCATTGGCATTCTCTACAGAAGTCCATTTAGACGATGTATTCGTCAGGGGATTGAAAGAAATTCAAGATGGCGATGTAGAGCTAGCAGAAGAATTTGGCTATACCGTGAAATTAGCGGGGACCGCAGAAAAAGATGAGGACGGGATTGCGGTTGCAGTTGAACCAGTTCTTTTTTCGAACGCACATCCACTCGCCTCTGTGAACAATGAATATAATGCAGTTTATATATATGGAGCTGCAGTCGGCGAAACGATGTTATACGGGCCAGGGGCTGGATCACTTCCAACAGCTACATCGGTGACAGCAGATATCGTCGCAGCTTGTCGAAATCTATTACTTGGTATGAATGGAAAAAGACTCCATGCCCCTCAGCATGAACGTAAAATTAAAAGCGATGCCAAACGATTTGCTCGCTATTTTCACAGGATTTTAGTAAAAGATGAAGTCGGCGTCTTAACAAAACTAACTGCCATTTATAGCAATCACGGTGCAAGTTTAGCAACTGTCGTCCAACATCCTGATAAAAAAGAATCAGGGGCAGAACTTGTATTCATCACACATCGCATGTCACGTCAACAACATCTAGATGTTATGGAAGAACTAAATCAAACACCGGAAGTACTTAAAGTATTAAGTCATTACCGCGTTGAAGGAGAGAAATAAGGATGAGATGGAAAGGGTTAATTGAAGAATATAAAGAATGGCTTCCCGTAACGGAAAACACACCGAGTTTAACATTACAGGAAGGGAATACACCACTCATTCACTTAGAAAATCTGTCCGAACAATGGGGCGTTAATTTATATGTGAAAGTAGAGGGTCTGAATCCGACAGGCTCGTTTAAAGATCGCGGTATGGTTATGGCCGTTGCAAAAGCGAAGGAAGAAGGAAAAACAGTCTTAATCTGTGCATCAACGGGGAATACCTCAGCATCTGCAGCAGCTTACGGTGCACGTGCAGGAATGCGTACAATCGTCGTGATTCCTGAAGGTCGTATTGCCTTAGGGAAAATGGCGCAAGCAAAAATGTACGGTGCAGAAATTGTTGAAATCGAAGGAAACTTTGACGAAGCACTAAGAATGGTTCGAGAAGCAGGTGAAGGCGATATAGCACTGGTAAATTCAGTGAATCCATATCGCTTGGAAGGACAAAAAACGATTGCTTTTGAAACGATAGACCAACTCGGAGAAGTGCCAGATGTATTTGCTTTGCCAGTGGGAAATGCAGGAAACATCTCTGCAGCTTGGAAAGGATTTAAAGAATATGCCGATAAAAAAGGAACGGGGCTTCCTGAATTATTAGGTGTTCAAGCAGACGGAGCTGCACCAATTGTCTATGACCGAGTATTTGAAAATCCAGAAACAGTTGCAACAGCTATTCGAATCGGAAACCCAGCAAGTTGGGAATTGGCTAAAAATGCTTTGAAAGAATCAGAAGGAACGATCTTAGCTGTGACGGATGAAGAAATTTTAGAAGCATACCAGCTTATTGCTTCTAGAGAAGGTGTTTTTGCAGAGCCTGGCTCATGTGCATCTATCGCAGGTGTGAAAAAACAGATTGAAAATGGTTCATTGAAAAGAGGAACGACAATTGTAGCAGTGTTAACAGGAAACGGATTAAAAGATCCTGATACAGCTATTGAAGTGAATAAAGACCAACCGATGTTATCGCGTGATCAGTTTGATCAATTACTAGCTGACTTGAAAGCGGGGAAAAACTAATGAATATGCCGGGATTTTCGGTCGTCGTTCCGGCGTCAACCGCCAACCTCGGCCCGGGATTTGATAGTGTAGGACTCGCATTAGACTTATCCATGACTGTTAGCGTTCATCAAAATGATGTGTGGAAAGTAACTTATACAGGCGCGGATTTTACAAATTTAGCTGTAGGTGAAGATAATCTGATTGTAAAAACTGTCATCAATGTGGCGAAAAAACATGGTAAATCAGCATCGCCTTTAAAACTCGAGGTCGAATCCGCGATACCGCTTGGTAAAGGGTTTGGTAGTAGTGCATCCGCCATTGCTGCAGGTATAGTGATTGCGGACCATCTATTGGATTTAAATCTGTCTAATCGTGAAAAAGTATTACTCGGGAGTCAACTAGAAGGGCATGCGGATAATGTATCAGCCGCACTTTTAGGGGGTGCTGTCATCACTTATTTTGACGGAGAAACAATTGATTATATACATGTGGAAAAACCAGAAGTTTGTGCTGTTGTGTTAATACCGCCAAAAGCATTGGCAACAGAAGATTCGAGGGGGTTACTTCCCAAGGAAATGCTACATAAAGAGGCGTCGCGCAGTAGTGCAGCTGGATCTGTATTGTCAGCAGCAATTGTTCGAAATGATTGGCAAACTGTTGGTCGTATGATGGAAAAAGACGGATTTCATGAGCCTTTTCGAAAGCATCTATTCCCAGATTTTGAGGCTATTCGAACTGAATGTCAGTTACTTGGAGCCTACGGTATGACAATTAGCGGAGCAGGTCCATCGTTATTTGTCATTGTCGAAGATGGTTCAGCAAAAGTTATCTCTAAAAAACTCACCAAACAATTTCCTTACTACGACTGTATCGCTGTAAATCCCGCCATTATGGGCGCAAGAGTAAAGTAAATGAGCGTAGAAAAAAAGCGGAATTCCATTAGGAGCTCCGCTTTTTTATTAAGTTATAAAATAAAAAAGTCGACTAGTCGTCGACTTTGAAAGATCAATCTCTAAACTTATGCGCTAAGTTAAAATATGGCGGAGGAAGAGGGATTCGAACCCCCGCGGGCTTTAACACCCCTGCTGGTTTTCAAGACCAGTCCCTTCAGCCAGGCTTGGGTATTCCTCCATAGGACAATTAATAATTTATCACGTACCAATAAATATGTCAACAATTACTTTGTAAAAGTAGAATATTAATTTTGTATTGATTTTTATGAGTATGTTTAGTATAATTGGTAATGCCGTGCTAGATGGGGAAGTAGCGGAGCCCTGTAACTTGCAATCCGCTCTAGCAAGATTGAATCCCTTCCCGAGGCTGTCCGAGTGTTTGGTCTGCCTTATGCACGTAGTGTCGACGTTTGGGTCCTGCGCAATGGGAACCCACGAACCATGTCAGGTCCGGAAGGAAGCAGCATTAAGTGGAATTTTCCATGTGCCGTAGGGTCGCCTAGACTGAGCTGGCGACATGAGTAACGCTTATGTTCGGCTGTCGGAGGAAGGTGCACGGCATTACATAGATAATTCAACTCGTCCGAGGAATTGGGCGAGTTTTTTATTTGATAAAATGTTAAGAGAAATCAATTGTGGTACAATTAAAGTATTATGGTATCGAAGTGAAAGGAGAGGGAAATGTTGGTGTATCAAGCTTTCTACCGTGTATATAGGCCACAAACGTTTGGTGAAATGTCTGGTCAACAACATGTGAAACAGACGCTACAAAATGCTCTCCTTCATAATAAGACAACACATGCATATCTTTTTTCGGGGCCACGAGGTACCGGGAAAACCAGTGCTGCAAAGATATTTGCAAAGGCACTAAACTGTGAAAACGGTCCAGCGGAAGAACCGTGCAATGAATGCCCAACTTGTCTTAGTATTACCGAAGGTTCGGATACAGACGTCATTGAATTTGATGCTGCGTCGAATTCACGTGTTGAAGAAATGAGAGAAATTATAGAGAAGGTCCGATTTGCACCATCAAATTCACGATTTAAAGTGTATATCATCGATGAAGTGCATATGCTTTCAAACTCGGCCTTTAACGCATTGTTGAAAACACTCGAAGAACCACCATCTCATGCGGTATTTATTTTAGCGACAACTGAACCGCATAAACTACCTTTAACGATTATTTCAAGATGTCAACGTTTCGACTTTAAACCGTTGACACAAATTGATATTATTGAGCGTATGAAAACAGTCCTTCACGATACGGGGATAGAGTCTAATGAAGATGTATTGAAAATTATTGCTCAAGCTGCATCCGGTGGAATGCGTGATGCACTAAGTATGCTTGATCAAGTCGTATCGTTCAGTGGTGAAAATTTGACTGTTGATGATGCGCTTCTTGTAACGGGGTCAATAGGTGAAGAAGTATTTTATCAGCTAGCCCAAGCATTACTTGAAAAAGAAGCAGGTTCAGCATTATCGTTATTTAATCGTCTAGTCTCTGAAGGGAAAGACGTCGCCCGTTTAGCGGAAGATTTAATCACTTTTTTTCGAGATTTATTATTATTGCGCACAGCGCCAGAATTGAAAAATCTGTTGGAACTTGTTTCCGGAGATGATCAATTTGTAGAGATGGCTAATGGCTTTGATCCTGATGTCTTGTATTCATTCATTGACATTCTTTCAAAAACACAACAAGAAATGCGGTTTTCCAATAACGCAAAAGTTTATATTGAGTCGGCCCTTTTGAAAATGATTCATATAGAAGGAAGTCCGACAACCCAAGTTCAATCCGACAGCAATCCAGCCATTAATTCAGCTGTAATGGATAAAGTTACGAAATTAGAGCAGCTCGTCAGTGAGTTGCAACAACAAATTAAGTCGGGCGCTTCCATGCAAGGCGGATCCGGTGATACCTCTGTACAAAAAAAGAATCCATCGAGGTCATCGCAGTCATTTAAAATTCCAACAGGTAAAATTAATGAGGTTTTAAAATCTGCTACAAAACAAGACATCCAAACAATCCGGGAAAACTGGGCGGGTATGATGCAGACAATGCAAAAGTCACATTCAGCACTTCTTGAAGAAACAGAGCCAGTTGCTGCCTCTGGACAATCGTTTGTGTTAAAATTCAAGTATGAGATTCATTGCCGAATGGCTTCCGAAAATGAATCACTGAGGTCGAGTTTATCAAATGCATTACAGTCTCAAACTGGAAAAGCATACGAGGTAGTGTATGTACCTGAGGAAGGCTGGCAAAAAGTTCGTCAAGATTATATTAAGAATAATAATTTAGGCAGAACAGAGGCTTCGGATGATAATCAAACAACATCGGAACAAGAAGGAGAAGCTGTACTGTCATTTGTACAAGAAGCAGAACAGGAAAATCTTGATCCAATTGTTACGGAAGCGGAAAATATCTTTGGCAAAGAATTCATAGAAGTATATGATGATTAAAGATGCAGTCTTTTTTAAAGCACTGTAGATAATTCTTAAATAATAAGGAGGAAATAACATGCGTGGTATGGGAAATATGCAAGGCATGATGAAACAAATGCAGAAAATGCAAAAACAGATGGCAGAGGCACAAGAAAAATTAGGTGAAGAGCGTTTAGAAGGTACTGCTGGCGGAGGTATGGTTAAAGTCGTTGTTTCTGGAGATAAAGAAGTACTTGAAGTTGTTATTAATCTGGACGTTGTAGATCCTGAAGATGTTGAGATCTTACAAGACTTAGTCGTCATTGCTACAAATGAAGCAATGAAAAAGGCTGAAGAATTATCAAGCTCCACGATGGGACAATTCACGAAAGGATTGAACCTTCCTGGAATGTTCTAGGAGGAAAAAATATGCATTATCCAGAACCAATCTCAAAACTAATGGATAGTTTTATGAAGTTGCCAGGTATCGGTCCGAAAACTGCGGGCCGACTGGCGTTTTTTGTGCTCAGCATGAAGGAAGACACTGTTCTTGATTTTGCAAAGGCACTCGTCGATGCAAAACGAAATCTACGTTTTTGTTCAGTATGCGGACATATTACAGATATCGACCCTTGTCATATATGCCAAGATCAGTCTCGTGATAAGTCGCTAATCTGTGTGGTTCAAGATCCAAAAGATGTTATTGCTATGGAAAAGATGAGGGATTATCAAGGCCTTTATCACGTTCTACACGGCGCAATCTCTCCGATGGATGGTATTGGGCCAGAAGATATTAACGTTCCCTCTCTATTAACTCGTCTTCAAGATGAGGAAGTAGAAGAACTGATATTAGCAACTAATCCAACAATCGAGGGAGAAGCTACTGCAATGTATATTTCAAGACTTGTCAGACCATCAGGTATCATGACAACGCGAATTGCTCATGGCTTGCCGGTTGGTGGAGATTTGGAATATGCAGATGAAGTTACGCTATCCAGAGCGCTGGAAGGTCGTCGAGAACTTTAGAAGCCGAGTTACCAATAGCTAATTCTCTGAGGAGCGAAATCGATGTTTAAAAGGAAGAGTAAACTTAAAAAAGAGTACGATGAGTATCTTCGTTCGTTAATGATTGAAACTAGAACTGAATGGGAACAAGCAAAAACTGTTGAACGTCATCTTGATGATTATGATCAGGAAGTCATCATCCGCAGGAAAATTGCTGAGAGTAAACATTTCTATTTATACAAAGAGGCTAAAGCACGTAAACTTGGAATGGAATAATATTTTTTCACGAGACCGCATATGATGTATCAATCAACATAAAAAAGGAGCGTTCTCGTGAAAATAGCTATTGGGATAATTGTGGTAGGTTTAATTCTACTCTTTCTATTAATGGACAAGAAGCAAGTGGAAAAGGTTTTTGAACGGATAGCAGTCTATTGGTTTCGGTTAGCATTTGCTTTTCTAGTTTTGTTTACTATGAATGTTGCTGCAGGTTTTATTGGTATTTATGTTCCTGTTAATATAGCTTCCGGCCTAGTGATTGCGGTTTTGGGGGTTCCTGGACTTGCATCAATATGTGCGTTGGCATTCTTTTTATAAAAAGGCTTGCGTTAATAAGAACAAGCTGTTATAGTTATGAATGTCGCCAAAGAGACCAGGATACAAC
>NZ_JBYHFO010000029.1:0-18973 GCF_057669865.1 Sporosarcina sp. Y1009
GTAAGGCAACGGACTTTGACTCCGTTATTCGTTGGTTCGAACCCAGCTACCCCAGTTATTAAAGAATCCTTTCCATTAAAAATGGGAGGGATTTTTTTGCGTTATACTGTACAATAAAAATAGAAAGTAAAAGCGTTTGGATTCCGTTTGAAAATTTTATCCCGCATTAACGGGCAGTAAGACGCCCACCTCAAGATTTAAGTAAAACGATAAGGATAGGTGGGCGTCAAACTGCCCGTAAAAGCCCGATTGGTTCAACTAACAATCAGTTAGGAAGAATTGAACTGCATTGGGGGATGAGGAAAACCCCCAATGATTGAAGTTTCACTTTATATATCGTACTCCTGAAAACTAAACGAGAGGTGATTAAATGTCCGAAGGATATCAATCATTAGAAGCTGTATTTTCTAGTGGAAATGGCACTGTTGATAAAAGCTTAAAGGATATTTCATTTGCGCTAAATCAATCAGCTATCGTCGCAATAACGGATCAAACCGGAAGAATTCTCTACATTAATGATAAATTTTCTGAGATATCCCAATATGAGCCTTCCGAACTGATTAACAGAACCCATCAAATTATTAATTCTGGATATCACCCTCGTAAGTTTTTCAAAAATATGTGGGCCACAATAGGGAGCGGAAGTGTATGGCGTGGTGAAATAAAAAATAGAAAAAAAGACGGTTCGTTTTATTGGGTCGATACGACGATTGTCCCTTTTTTAAATGATAAAAAGAAGCCTTATCAATATATTTCCATACGATATGACATTACACCCCGTAAAGAAGCGGAACAAGTGATTCGTGACCTTGCCTACAATGACCAATTAACCAAGTTACCAAACCGAGTCTATTTTCGGAGGAAACTTAGGCAAGAGGTGAAGATCGCACGGAAAAATGGTCATAAACTTGGGTTTGTATTCTTGAATATTGATCGCCTTCGTTACGTCAATGATTCCTTTGGCCATGAGGCGGGAGATTATATTTTGTCGGTTGTTGCAAAGAGATTAAAAACAATCTTATCGGGTGCTGATATTATTGGACGGATTTCAGGAGATGAATTTGCCTTTATCCTTAAAAATGTTAGAAACGAAGCGCATGCCGAACAGATTACGAAAGACGTTGAAAAAGGTTTAATCGAACCGATTGCTGTAGCAGGACAATCGTACACCCTTTCGCTAAGTTTTGGCATCGCCCTTTACCCTGAGCATGCAAAAGATGCCACTGAGCTCACAATGAAGGCAGAACAAGCACTTTATGAGACCAAGGATCGCGGGGGACGTGGTTACGGAATCTATAAAGCTGGGACTGCCGAAAAAACTTTCGAACGAATCATTCTTGAAAATGAGTTAAGAAAAAGTATTCAGCTTGAACATTTCAGTCTTGATTATCAACCAAAATTCAATCTTAATAGTGGTGAAATGACTGGGGTCGAGGCGCTTGTCCGATGGCACCATCCAGACCTTGGCAAAATTCCACCTCATAAATTCATTCAAGTTGCAGAGGAGACAAATCTGATTATTCCACTGGGCGAATGGATATTACAAGAAGCGTGCAAGCAAGTTAAAAGTTGGGAAGAAAAAGGGTATGATTTCCGTGTAGCGGTTAATGTATCAGCTATACAGTTAGATGACCCGAATTTTATACCTACCGTAAAAAGCATTATACATGCAACGAGGATCATACCTGAATCGCTTGAATTCGAATTAACTGAAAGTGCTTTTGGAAACACAGTCGACATGCAAGAGGCAATTGAAGAAATCCAAGCGCTTGGTATTAAAGTAGCCATAGATGATTTTGGAACCGGTTATAGTTCTTTCAGTTATATTAAAGAGCTGCCCGCTGATACACTGAAAATCGATATGTCATTTATTCGTGATATTGATACAAATGATGGAAGCCGTGCAATTGTTAAAGCTATTTTGTCAATCGCCAATACAGTAGGGCTAAATGTGATTGCAGAAGGAATAGAGAAGAAAGAACATATCTCTATTTTAAAGGAATTAGGCTGTCAACAGGGACAAGGCTATTTTTACAGTCGACCGACAAGCCCGAAAGAATGCGAAAAAATATGGTTGCAAAAAAACGGATGAATAAAAATCCAATTTAATGTACAGTTGAGCCATTGTATTCGACGATTTATACTATAGATAGCGTGGGAAAGGAGTAGTTAATTTGAAGAAATATAAAATATCAATTATTGGTGTCCCACTCGACCATGGGCAAAGTCGTCGCGGGGTTGATATGGGACCAAGCGCGATACGTTATGCAGGTGTTATTGATAGACTGGAAGCGATTGGACATGAAGTAGTCGATGAAGGAAATATTCAAATTGAAATCGCTAAAAACCGTGAAGCAAAAAACTCTAAATTGAAAAACTTAAATGAAGTAATCGCAGCCAATCAAAAGCTTGCAGAAGAAGTGGAAGTGACTGTGCAAAATGGAAAATTTCCACTCGTTCTAGGCGGAGACCACAGCATTGCTATTGGAACACTTGCTGGATTATCAACATCTTATAAAAAGCTTGGCGTCATTTGGTATGATGCACATGCAGACTTGAATACGATTGAAACTTCGCCGTCTGGAAATATTCACGGCATGCCCATGGCAGTCAGTATCGGACTCGGTGATGAACAACTTGTAAATATACATAGAAATGGCCCCAAAATCCAGCCTGAAAACATCGTCATTATTGGTGCTAGAGCCGTTGATCCTGGAGAACGATTGTTAATAAAAGAAAAAGGAATTAAAGTTTACACAATGCATGAAATTGATAAATATGGGATGACTGCTGTTATACAAGATTCCATCGCTTATTTACAGTCACTTGAATTAGACGGCGTACATCTGTCATTAGATTTAGATGGCTTAGATCCACTGTATACACCAGGTGTTGGAACGCCAGTACCGGGCGGTATCAGTTATCGGGAAAGTCATTTAGCAATGGAAATGCTTGAAGAGTCTGGACTCATTACATCCGCAGAATTTGTTGAAGTAAATCCGATACTCGATGAGAAAAATAAAACAGCAGATGTCGCAGTTGGATTGATCGGTTCACTATTCGGTGAAAAATTACTTTGATGAAAAATAATGAAAAAATATATAAAAAAGCTCATCCTTTCAAATGGATGAGCTTTTTTATATGGAAATTCGATATAATTGATAAGGATTTGTAAATAATTCCTAATTCACGGAGATATAAATTTTAATATCTGTTAAAATTAAAGATACTAAATTAAAAATAAATGAAACCAGTTGGTACCTTCAAACGTATAGAAGGGGCAGCCGCATAGAGCGGAGGGAAAAACGATGGATGATTTGATAAATAAACGAATAAATGAAGTGATGAAAGGCGATCAGGATGCATTCGAAGAAATCGTAACGCTTTTTCAGCACCGACTTTACCATGTCTGTTATCGAATGCTTAGTAATAAACAAGAAGCAGAAGATATTGCGCAAGAAGCGTTTGTCCGAGCTTATATCAATATTCATACATTTGACCAAAAACGGAAATTTTCAACATGGTTGTTCCGAATTGCGACAAATCTATGTATTGATCGGATTCGGAAGAAAAAACCGGATTACTATCTAGATGCAAATGTGCCAGGAACGGAAGGGCTCACCATGTATTCCCAAATAGCAGCGGCAGGTGAACTTCCGGAAGACGAAATTGAAAGAATGGAAACACAAGAACGTATTCAATATGAAATAGGTCAGCTTTCAGATAAATACCGATCAGTTATCATATTACGTTACATTGAAGAGTTACCATTGCAGGAAATCAGTGATATTTTGGAATTGCCTTTAGGTACTGTGAAAACTCGCGTACATCGCGGTCGAGCAGCATTGAGAAAACAAATGGGTAATTTGTAGGGAGGAATCTGGTATGAATACGTGTCCGGAAAACATTGTTCATTCTATGCATGCGTATTTAGATGGTGATATTAACCGTGCAGATGAGCAAGAATTGATGCAACACCTTGAAGAGTGTTCGGAATGTGCTGAACTTATGGAGAGTATGAGCGAGTCCATCGCATTTTTAGAAAATATAGAGCCGATACAAGCACCTTCGGGATTTGTAGAAGGGGTTATGAATAGGCTGCCAAAAGAGAAGAAGCAGGTGGGTGTTAATAGATGGCTTAGAAATCATCCACTACTAGCCGCAGCAGCATTATTCTTTTTGATGATGAGTGTATCGACATTTTCAAGTTTTGGAAATGATCAACAATTTTCAGTAACGAAACAGCCAAACCTTATTGTTGAAGGAGAAACTGTTATTGTGCCAGCAGGAGAAGTCGTCAAAGGCGATGTTGTCGTAAAAAACGGGGAACTTCACGTCGACGGGGAAGTTGATGGGAATATTACAGTGATTAGCGGTTCGAAGTATATGGCTTCAACTGCTGTAGTGACAGGAGAAATTGAAGAAATCCACGAAGCTTTCGATTGGTTATGGTATAAAATCAAAAAAGTAGCCAAAGATATTTGGCCGTCATCGAAAACGAATGACTCGATAGAAGAGTAAATGAAGCGACCGAACAAAACCACGCATAGTGGATAATCGGTCGCTTTTCATATGTTTATAGAAGCAAAGAGTCATGCCGATATGTTATACTAGAACACATATGAAATCGTCAATAAAGGTAGGCGAAGCACATGCCAATTTGGGATAAAGTTGTTAATCTCAGTCCAGTTGCATCGTTCATAAACATTGTGGATGTGCTTCTTGTCTGGTTCGTTGTTTATCAATTATTTAAAATTATCAAAGGAACGAAAGCAGTACAATTATTAAAAGGGATTTTTGTTCTTATCATTGTGCGATTATTAACTGATGTATTTCATTTTAATACGCTAAAATGGTTATTAGATCAAGTCTTGCCATGGGGTTTTTTAGCTATCATTATCATCTTTCAACCGGAATTACGGCGCGCACTCGAACAATTAGGTCGAGGGAAGCTTTTTTCACGTTCTGTGATTCAAGAGGAAGAAGAACATGATCGTTTAATGGAAGCTTTGGCCAAATCTGTCAGTTATATGGCGAAGCGGAGAATTGGTGCGCTCATTTCTATGGAGCGTGAAACTGGATTAAGTGAATATGTTGAAACAGGTACTTCACTTCAATCTGTTGTTACGTCAGAGCTCTTAATTAATATATTTATTCCCAATGCGCCACTTCATGATGGTGCAGTTATTATACAAAAGAATCGAATAGAGGCAGCTGGTTGTTATTTACCGCTTTCTGAGAGTCCTTTTATTTCAAAAGAGTTAGGAACTAGACATCGTGCAGCACTTGGGCTAAGCGAAGTGACGGACGCAGTGACAATCATTGTTTCTGAAGAGACGGGTGCAATTAGTTTAGCGATTGACGGGGAGTTATACCGTGATCTTAGCCTCGAAGAATTTGAAGTAAGACTACGTAAAGTATTGTTTGGTACATCACCTGAGCAAAAAAGTACTTCCAAATGGAAATGGGGAGTGAAAAGAAATGGATAAATTTATGGATAACCCATGGTTTCTTCGTTTCACGGCCTTATTTCTCGCAGTATTCTTGTTCTATTCAGTACAGGCTGATGAAAAAGAGTCAAACGGAAACAAAACCGGTGATCATGTTGATATTATCCGCGATGTGCCGGTCGAGGTTTATTATGACAATGAAAACTTAGTTGTAACAGGTGTACCTGAAACGGTGAATGTTACAGTTGAAGGCCCAATCAACCTTGTGCAGACGACAAAACAAGTGAAAGACTTTACACTCATTGTTGATTTACGGACATTGACGATGGGAAAGCATCAAGTTAGAATACAAGCTGAAAACATTTCTGAAAAACTGACCGTACACATTGACCCGGCAACTGTGAATGTAACGATTGAAGAAAAAATCACTGAAACATTCACGATAGAACCCGAATTGAACGAACAATTAATCGCTGAAGATTTTAACCTGGTAAGTATGGAGGTTGTCCCAGCAACAATTGAAATTACAGGTGCTAAAAGTGTTATTGAGGCAATTAGTTTTGTGAAAGCATCTATAACGGGCGAAGATGGAATTAGCGAATCATTCGAGCAACAGGCTAGGGTTCGAGTACTTGATCGGGATTTGAATAAGTTAGATCTTTCTATTACCCCAGAAGATGTCACTGTTAAAGTGGGAATTGTTGAAAACAATAAAGAAGTCCCTCTTGTATTAAAAGAAACCGGGACACCACCTGAAGGTGTAACGATTGATTCCTTATCGTCGGACTCTGAGAGAATTACGATTTACGGTCCACGGAAAGTTCTTGATGAAATTAATGCACTCACGGTTAATGTTGATGTCTCGAAGATTAAGGAATCTGGGTCATTAGAAATAGAGATTCACAAACCCAAAGGTGCTACTTCACTATCCGTTTCAAAAGCCAAAGTTGAAGTGAAAGCTACGGTGGAAGAAGAAGAAGAGGCAGTGGAAGAAGAGCAGGACGAAGATATTGCGGCGGTGGATCCTGAAGTGTCAATGGAAACTATTAGTTTTGAGGATATTGAAATCCAGGTCGTTGGTCTGGATCAAAAATATGTAGGAACACTGATAAAACCAGAAAATGGATTACTATCATTGACAGTTCAAGCTGAATCTGACATTATTGGTAAACTAATGAAGTCTGATTTCGTGGTTTCAATTGATGCTACAGAAACAGATACAGAAGGCGACATTATATACCCAGTATCCATAGAGGGTCCCAGCGGTGTACAATGGACGCTTTCTGATGAAGAAGTAACGATGAAAATTGAACTCGCCTAAATGATAAGAAACAATGTGTAGTTTGAAAGGGAGAATGGAAATGACAAAGTATTTCGGTACGGATGGCGTACGTGGGATTGCAAATGACGAACTAACCCCAGAGCTTGCTTTTAGATTAGGAAGAATTGGGAGTTATGTGCTAACAAAAGACTCGCAGGAAAAGCCGCGTGTAATCGTCGGTAGAGACACACGCATTTCAGGCCATATGCTTGAAAATGCTTTAATCGCTGGGATTTTATCAACAGGTGTTGAAGTTATGACACTTGGCGTCATTAGTACACCAGGCGTCGCTTATTTAACTCGTGTTATGAATGCAAATGGCGGCGTAATGATCTCCGCTTCTCATAATCCGGTTGAAGATAACGGCATTAAATTTTTCGGTGCTGATGGTTACAAACTGACAGAAAAGCAAGAAGAGGAAATTGAAAAATTGCTTAATGAGCAGGAAGATAACTTGCCACGCCCGACTGGTGCAGATGTCGGTTCTGTAATGGAATATTTTGAAGGTGGCCATAAGTACATTCAATACTTAAAACAATCCGTTGAAGAAGATTTCACAGGAATTCATGTCGCTGTTGACTGTGCACATGGTGCCACATCTACATTAGCGACACATGTCTTTGCAGATTTGGAAGCAGATATTTCAACAATGGGTTCATCTCCAAATGGACTTAATATTAATGACGGGGTTGGGTCGACACATCCTGAGAAGCTTGCTGCTTTTGTACTTGAAAAAGAAGCGAATATTGGGCTTGCTTTCGACGGAGATGGCGATCGATTAATTGCTGTAGATGAGAATGGAAAGATTGTTGACGGCGATCAAATCATGTACATCATCGGACGTTTCTTGCAGTCTGAAGGCCGTTTGAAGCAAAATACAATCGTATCTACAATTATGAGTAATCTCGGGTTTTATAAAGCACTTTCGGAACACGGGTTGACGAGTGTGAAAACAGCTGTTGGCGATAAATATGTCGTTGAAGAAATGGTCAAAGGAAATTATAATCTAGGCGGAGAACAATCTGGCCATATTATTTTTCTAGACTACAATACGACGGGTGATGGTCTTTTAACAGGCCTTCAACTGGTAAATATTATGAAAGCAACAGGGCGTACATTATCTGATTTAGCGAGTGAAATGAAAATCTATCCGCAAAGACTTATCAACGTCCGTGTAACGGATAAAAACGCGGTTGTCACTAATGAATTGGTTGCAAAAAAAATTGCTGAAGTCGAAAAAGAAATGGCTGGTAACGGTCGCGTTCTCGTGCGTCCTTCAGGAACGGAGCCACTTGTTCGCGTTATGGTTGAAGCATCAACTGAAGAAGAATGCGCACGCTATGCAGAGCGAATTGTAGACGTTGTTCAAAAAGAAATGGGTTTAACAGAATAAATATAATAAAAGCTATCCAAAATTCGCGGCACATCATGCGAACTGGATAGCTTTTTTTTAATGTTTTTGTTGGAATTTGTTTCGAATAATAATCGCTGTTGTATTTAATAGTAATAAAGCTAGTAGCAACACAATAATTGTTGCAGCTGCTAAATTTGCATACTCCGCTGTGAGAGAAGAGTCTAGTGTCCAATAATAAATCTGGATAGGCAGGACTGTGAACTTATCGAATATTCCACCTGGGAAAGGCAGGAGTAAAGCAGGAATTCCGATAACAACTAACGGTGCGGTTTCTCCTATTGCACGAGATAGGGAAAGAATTGCACCCGTCAATATTCCAGGAAGTGCAACGGGTAAAATGATCCCTTTAATGGTTTGCCACTTGGTTGCACCCATACCGTATGAGGCTTCACTCAATGGGTTGGGAACCGCTCGGATTGCCTCCTGACTCGCTACAATGACAATCGGGAGAATGAGGAGGGACATGGTGAGCCCACCTGCAAGTACAATATTGCCGAGGTTCATTGTCCGAGAAAATACAGTCAAACCAAGGATTCCATAAACAATAGAAGGCACTCCAGCTAAATTTGAAATATTTGTTTGAATGATTCCTTGCAATCGTCCTTTTTTTGCATACAGTTCCAAGTAGATGGCTGTTCCAACGCCTAAAAACATGGTAACTGGAGCAACGACGAGCATTAACCAAAACGTTCCTAGAATAGCCCCCATTATACCGGCGCTTTCTGGTTTAGTTGATGTTTTACCTGTTAAGAAATCGAAATTTATCCAACTTGCCCCTTCAGAAACGACACGGTAAATTAAAATTGCAAGTACAACGAGCCCGAATAGCGTGGCCAGAAGAAAAATATATTTGGAAATCGTATTTACCAGTAAGCGTCCGTTCAATTTTCTAACCATTTTACTTTCCAATACTCGTTCCATAATTAGTACTCCTCCCTATATTTGCGGGAAATTGATCTTGCCAACAAATTCATCAGCAGTGTAAATACAAAGAGTGTCATGGCAACAGCATACAGACTGTAGTAGATAGTAGATCCAGCAGGCGCATCTCCACCGGTTACTTCAACGATATAAGCAGTCATTGTTTGCATAGATTGTGTAATGTCGAATGTGAAGTTTTTTGTGCTTCCACTCGCAATTGTAACAATCATTGTTTCGCCAATTGCACGAGAAATTCCAAGAACAAAGGAGGCGATAATTCCAGAAAGAGCTGCAGGAATGACAACTTTTCTAGTTACTTCTAATTTCGTTGAGCCTAAAGCTAAAGCACCTTCACGCATTGAATTCGGAACGGCGCTCATTGCATCTTCAGACAGCGACGCGATCATTGGAATGATCATAACACCCATTACAATACCAGGACTTAATATATTTGTTGCCTGAAGTCCTGGAATAATCTCACGCAGCAGTGGCGTGACGAAAGTAAATGCGAAGAAACCATAGACAATTGTTGGAATTCCTGCAAGTATCTCGAGTAAAGGTTTAACCGTTCTTCTAACTTTATCAGAAGCATATTCACTCAAATAGATTGCAGACATCAGACCAATAGGTGCAGCAACTGCCATAGCGATAAGTGAGGACGTGATTGTTCCAATAATCAGCGGTAGAACACCAAATTGAGGCGTTTGACTAAGTGGTTTTAGGACAGTTCCAGTAAAAAACTCTACAATCGGTACTCGTTTAAAAAACTCGATTGTTTCAGACAACAGTGTGAAAACAATTCCAATGGTGGTCAATATCGAGACAGAAGCTATTAGAAAAAGAAAGAATGGGATTGCTTTCTCAAACATTTCTTTAAAGTTTCTTGAGTGCTGTTTTTGTTCTATTAACTCCCGGATGCCAAGCTCTTTCTCTTTTGAAAAATCATTATTAATCGGCATTGCGCTGCGCACTCCTTTATCATTTAAAAGATGAAAAAAGATGAGGGCAAGAGTTCTGCGCTCATCTTCTTTATTTCAGAGCTTTTAGTTTTTTAGGCTGTTTAGGTATTCAATGCTTTCTTCAACTTCTGTTTCTGGAATTGGTGCAAATCCAGTGTCACCAGCAAATTTATTGATGTTGTCCATCAGATAAATTGCATAGTCGAGAACTTGTGGTTTATCTTTTGCATTTTGGACGTTCAAGTATGTGAATACTGGTCGAGTAAAGTCAGCGTAGTCGCCGTCTTCTGAGATTGTATCAAGTGATGGTTCAACAGCACCGTTACCGAAATCTACATGAACCGCTTCAAGGTTATCAGTATTATTGACATAGTATCCAAATCCGAAGAATGCAATACCGTTTTTGTCTTCAGAAACTAAGTTAACAAGTGTTGAATATTCTTGTTGCAGATTGACAGTATCAGTTAGATCTTGTTTGTCTAGAATGTTTTCATAGAAGAACTCGTAAGTTCCGTGGTTTTCGTTTGGTCCCATTGGTTTAATTTCTTCTTCAGGCCAGCTTGGGTCTAAATCAGACCATTTTGTAATACCACTGTCTGCTTTGAAAATGCTAACTAGTTGTTCTGGTGTCATTTCTTTTGCCCAGTCGTTTTCTTTGTTAATAACGAATGTTAAACCGTCTAATGCAACTTTAAGTTCTTTAACTTCGATTCCTAAATCATCTGCTTCAGCTTGTTCTTCTTCTTTAATTTCTCGAGATGCATCATTAAAGTCTGTTCCATTTTCTTCAACTAGAAACTTCTTGAAACCTGCACTTGTTCCAGCACGGCTAACCTCAACGGATACACCTTCTTGTGCATTTGTCATATAGTCTAAAGCGATTTCTGCCATTAATGGATAAACAGTTCCAGATCCATCAATTACTACACTACCTTCTAACTCTTCAGCGTCCGCATTATCAGTTGCTTCACCTTCGCTGCTATTATTTGTTTGTTCCTCGTTTTCGTTTGACTTTTCGTCACCGTCTGTACCACATGCGGCGATCACTACAGCCAAGGCTGCGATAGCTAGGAATAAAAGATACTTTTTCAATTTCATTTGAATTGTTCCTCCTCATAATCTCTGTTTTATTCGAAAGATAATCTCTTTCTACTTTTAGTATAGGGAGTCATTGTTAAGCTAGTATGTGTTTAATGTAAACCTTTTGTAAATATGGGGGTAATTAGGAAAAAATAAAACCTTCTTTCAAATAAGAAGTGTGAATTCTCGTTAAAAGAAGGTCATGGTTATTAGATTAACCAAAGCGGCCGTTTATATAGTCATTTGTCAAATTATCAGCTGGTGTATTAAAGATGATAGATGTTTGGTCACATTCTATAATCTCACCATTTAAGAAAAATGCTGTACGGTCTGAAATACGTGCTGCCTGCTGCATGTTATGGGTAACGATTGCGATGGTTACATCGTTTTTAATCGAATGGATTAGCTCTTCCACTTTATGTGTGGAAACTGGGTCTAAGGCTGAAGTCGGTTCATCCATTAAGATTACTTCAGGATCTATCGCGAGACAGCGAGCGATGCAAAGTCGTTGCTGTTGTCCACCAGAAAGGCCATAAGCACTTTTATTGAGGCGATCTTTTACTTCATCCCAAAGTGCAGCTTTTCGTAAACTATCTTCTACAAGATTATCGAGCATTGCCTTGTTACGGATACCATGAATCTTAGGACCGAAAGCGACGTTCTCATAGATTGATTTTGGGAAGGGGTTTGGTTTCTGAAAGACCATGCCCACTTTTGAGCGAAGCAGTTCAACAGGCATTGCTTTACCAAGAATGTTTTTTCCATTGAAAGTAACGTGCCCGGATATGGATACTTCAGGAATCATTTCCACCATACGGTTTAGCGTTTTTAAATAGGTTGACTTTCCGCAACCGGAAGGACCGATAATGGCAGTCACTTCTTTTTCATTAATAGAAAGATCGATATTCTTCAAGGCATGCGTCGAGCCGTACCAAAGATTCAATCCGTTCGTTTCATATACAGGTTTGTTCCAGTTGGCATTTTCCATCAGTCGAAGTGGTGCTTCTTCTTTATACTTACTCATAACAGTCATGAGAATCCTCCATTCGAGTTGTCTACTTACAATGATAGCGATGGATTGTTAAGGAAGTATAAAGGTATTGTAAAGGTTGTGTAAATTTTGATAGTTATTCTCTGGAGTGGGTGGATTATATCCGTAATAAAACACCTATGACCTACCAATATAACGCAAAAAGCGCCCCACATTTTACTAATGGGGCGCTTCTTTACAAATTTCACTCTACTATATAATGAAGTGCTTTAATCGCTTGGTCGACTGATTCGACAGTTGCGTGTGCTTTACGTGATAGTTCCTTAAGTGCATGGTGATGTTCTTCCTGACGAATCAGAATAAGTGGTTTTCCATAGGCAACTGCTGCACTTGCATCCATCGCGGTATTCCATTGCTTGTATTTTTCACCAAACAAAGCAATGACAAGATCGGCTTTTTTCATGAGAATTTCGGTGCGCAAATTATTGAAGTTCGAAGCTGCTGCATCTTTAAAAATAGCATTTGGTTGTTCACCTAAAATTTCTTCGCCAATATTATCGGAACGGTCGTGATCTTCCATCGGACCGACAAAGTCAATGGGTAGATTTAAGGCTAAGGCTTTGATCTTAATTTCCTCACGCCACGAACTATGAATTTCTCCTGCCAAATAAACGGTTAGTCTCATTAAATATCCCTCCAATAGTTTCTACTGTAATTGTAGCATTTTTCCAACTGCCATTGCACAGGGTTACCCGAAAGTTTAGACTATTAGATAGAAGGGGGAATTACAAAATGAAAACAGTTTGGCATAACGGTACGATATATACGATGAATTTTGAAGGCGAAAAGGTTGAGGCACTCCTCACAGAGGGCGGGAAAATTAGAGCAATCGGAACATACGACGAATTAAAAAACCAAGCCGATAAAGAAGTCGATTTAAAAGGGGCTGTTCTCTATCCAGGTTTTGTCGATAGCCATATGCATATGATTGGCCATGGTCAAAAACTATTGAGTCTAGATCTAGCAAAAGCGGGGTCAGCTGAAGAAATGATGGACATGCTCCGGAATGCACATAAAGATTTAACAGCAGATGAGTGGTTTCTTGGGGAAGGGTGGAATGAAAACAATTTCCCGGATAAAAAGATTCTCTCGGCAAGCGAACTCGACCAGATCACGGACTCTCCAATGGTTTTAAGAAGAACATGTCGGCATGCAACCCTTGTAAATTCAAAAGTACTTGAACTAGCGGGCATTACAAAAGATACAGCGGATCCAGAAGACGGCGTAATCGAACGTGATGAAAACGGTGAGGCGACAGGTTATCTTCATGAAGGTGCACAAGATATGGTGCTAAACTTACTGCCGCAACCAACCGTAGAATCGTTGACAAAAGCTTTAACGAAATCCGTCGATGATTTAGTAGCACTTGGATTGACGGGAGCTGTAACGGATGATCTCGGTTATTACGGAGATTACACAAACCCGCTTCAAGCATTCAAAAATGTGATTGGCCATAAGCGAAAATTTCGTGCTCATTTACTAAGAAGATCCTCGGTATTCCAACAAATAATGGAAGAGAAGGCGACTTACGACGAACCTTGGATCACACCCGGTGAGATGAAGTTCTTCATCGATGGAGCGCTTGGTGGAAAGACTGCATTATTGAAAGAACCCTATTCAGATACACCGGAAACATCGGGAATGGCGGTTCATTCTGATGAAGAAATTGAAGTGCTTGTTAAATTAGCTCGGAAATACAATGAAGCAATTGCAGTCCATGTCATCGGAGACGCGGCTGTTGAGAAAGCATTAGATGCCATTGAAAAACATCCTGTTCCTGAAGGGAAGCGCGACAGATTGATTCATGTGAATGTGTTGCGTGACGATTTGGTTGATCGAATGGAAAAGTTGCCTGTCATTTTGGATTTACAACCGATATTTGTGTCGTCGGATTTCCCTTGGGCGATGGATCGGTTAGGTGAAGCCCGTCTGGACTGGGCATATGCTTGGAAAAAGTTAATCGACCGCGGATTCATTTGCGGTGGCGGTTCGGATGCGCCGGTTGAAGAAGTGGATCCTTTACTCGGAATCTATGCCGCTGCGACGCGTCGCAAACCAGGCGAAACCCATGAAGGCTATTTACCTAGTGAAAAACTTAGTCGTTTTGAAGCGGTTCATTTATTTACAGTTGGAAGTGTTGCGACTATCGGAAAAGGGGATGTGCGCGGAAAAATTCAAGAACAATTCGATGCTGACTTTACAATTCTTGATACGGATTTATTCACAGTTGAGGATGAAGGGATACTTGATGCAAAGGTTGTTATGACGGTAGTTTCAGGCGAAGTCGTTTATGAATAATTAAATCAAGTTATTCAATAAATCACCCTTGTTATTTTACAATACTTTGGTAAACTAGTGAAAGGTGGAAGAAATAGAATATTAGAAATCGTGAAAATGATCTTTCAGTTTCTAATATGACAACATTATTACTTTAGTCTTGTTAAGGGGAGGCTGGGATGAATCGTTTTTTTGTAAAACATGAGTTTATGCTCATGCTAAAGAGTAAAAAGAATAATATGTTCATCGTATTTTTAGCAGCATTGATTTTTAGTTATTGTTTTATCGTTTTACCGAACCAGGATACAATCGATACGATTGATGCCGAAGAATTGAAAGTCCTCGTCTCTGATGTAGCTGCGTCTCAAGAAAGCAGAGAAGCCAGAGGTGCAACAGGAATCATTCATTTTATTGGCATGTCGGTTTACGCACAAGATGAATCCAAAAATAAAGTGCGTAACGCAATGGTCCATGCGTATGAAAACGAAGAATATACCCGTTATTTACGTTTCAAAATCATGAACATAGATCATATGGCCTTTTTGGAAGACAAGACCCTATTTCCAAGGTCGCCGTATCCATTCAAGGATCGTTCAAATCTATTACATCAAATGAATTTGCGGTATGACGGTTATTTAACAAGCGATCTTCCGCTTTCTAATGAGATCATTGAACAGAAGACAGCGCTTCAAGTATTGTCGAATTTATTATTAGGTCCCATGACATACTTAATCTTATTTTGTGCGATTTATTTTGGTAGTGATGTGCTTGTACGGGATCGGAAAAACCAAACCGTTTTACAAGGGATACCCTTATCTTGGTATCGTCTGATTAACCTTAAAACTTTCGTGGCATTTTCGTATACAATGTTGGTGCTATTCGCCCTATTTATTGTCGGAATGGCAGCGCTTACCTTCCAAAATGGTTTTGGTTATTTTGATACACAAATACCTACGCTCATTCCGGGCAAGGAAATTGGTTTTATGGACTCCGAAATGATTTCAATTGGGAAGTTTTTGCTTCTTGCCATGGGTTTCATACCGATTCTTGTGTACTTATTTATTCGGTTGAATATGTTGTTAAGTCTATTGTTGAAAAATGAATGGCTTGTTCTTCTGGTTAGTTCGCTTGTACTTTTTTCTGAACGTATTTATTTCACGAGAACTTTGAGGGAAATAGGCGGCGTTGAAATCAGTCAATTACCCCAAACGTATTTTGAGTTTGGAAAGGTCATCACGGGTGCAAAGAACTTTTTGGTCAACTTGGAGACAATTACATATTCAAAAGGCTATCTTCTATTTATCATTGCAATCATTATTACTGAGCTTCTGCTCGTTCTCATTTCTCGGATTGTAAACAAACAGCGTTTTTATCAAAAAAATTGACGCCATTTTGGAAGAAAGGAAAAGATTATGCTTTGGAAATACTTTCTTTTTGAATCGAAAATTTTAATAAAGAATCGAAAGAACTGGTTTCTTGGAATCGTCATTATGCTGTTTTTTCCGCTGTTCGTTCTCTATACAAATCAAACACCTGCAGAAAACTTGCGAGATTTAAAAGCAGCGGAAGCGAATTCGAACAGTATATTGTTCAAGTCTTATGGTGACGATTTGCAAACAGGAAACGCAGATCAGCAAGCGATGTATGATATTTTAACCCGACAATCTACATTGGTAAACTTTCAAAGATTCTATATTATGGAAGGTGAAGTGACCGAGGATTATGTTGCAAACGGTTTGGAGTTAAACGAATTGCGACTCGAAGCGCATGATTTGGGCTACCCAGGTGTACCTCAACATTTTATTGTTCCAAAAGAAGAAATCCTAAAAGAAGATGCGTTATTGCGTTTTATACAGAAAGAGAAATTAGAATTGGATTCAAATAAGTTTTTAGCAGAGCCGCATTTTGTCTCTGCGCTGGCTTTACTTAGTGGATTACCATTTGTCTTCTTTGTTTTGATTAGTGGTAGTGAAATCATTGTTTATGAGCAAAGACATCAAACGGTCATGAGTGGATTTCCAATTTCATTTATGAGTAAAATAAATATAAAAGTGTTTATCCACTTCATTCAAACGATGGTATTTATTGTTTTAGGATTGCTATTGGGCCATTACTTTTTATCAAAAGAGTTCGGGATGGGTTATTTGAAGGATCCTATCGTCATTTACAAAAATGGTGGTTATGATGCAGTCGTCATTTTTGATTACTTACTCTATGGTTTAGTGGCGATGGCGATTATTACAGTAGTTGTCCTATATTTAAGTATTTTACTCAATGTCTTGTTTAAAAATGCTTTTGCAAACGTGTTGGTCGGACTTAGTGTGTTCTTGTTGCCGAGTTTACTATTGGTCTGGGGAGCAAATTTAACGTTATTGCATCCACTCACATACATTGACTTTTCAACTGTATTATCTGGAGATTTAGCAAAACAATTGGGAAATAGTCAAATCGATTTTTGGTATGCATGCCTTTGGTTAGTTGCGGTTTGTGTCCTGTTAATCATTGTATTATTTACGAAGAATAAACTAGGCTATCGACAGGTAAAGAAAATCGAGAAGTTGGCGTGAATACTATGAGGAAAGGACGGGGTGTGCGGTGATTGAATTAAAGAATATTTCAGTGGCATTCAAAGATAAAGTCGTCTTGAATAATTTATCGTTAACAGCGAGTAAAGGTGAGATAATCGGTCTTGCTGCGCCAAATGGCACGGGTAAAACGACGTTATTTAATGTAATGGCAAACTTCTTAAAGCCGACAAATGGTGAAGTGACATTCAATGATAAATATGGCTTCAATACTGAAAAAGACAAGCTATATATCCATAAGCATATGGCAACATTTCCAGATCAAGATGATTTATTTGATGAATTGTCGGGTGTCGATCACTTGAAGTTATATGGAAACATGTGGAAAGGTTCCACAAAACATCTGCCAGAAATTATTGAGAAACTAAAAATGGGCCATTACGTTAAAAGAAAAGTGGGTACTTATTCATTAGGAATGCGTCAGCGGCTTTGTTTTGCGATGATGGCAGCGGCAGATACGCCGGTCATGTTAATGGATGAAGTGATGAATGGATTGGATTTTTCAAACGTCGCACTCATTTCTGAGTATTTACTCGATATGAAGAAGGAGGATAAGCTGATTTTTGTATCCTCACATTTACTTGAGAACTTGGATTTATATGCGGACCGTGTGCTCTTCTTAAAAGAAGGGAAAATTGTTCAGCAACAAATGTTGAATGAGAAGGATGAATCGTATATAAAAATCGTCATTAATCCAAATGAGTATGAACAGTTGAGATACGCTTTACCAGATGATCATATGTATATTGCCAAGCGATTGCTTTGTATTCCATTGGCGGATATGTCGATTCCGGAACAAATCGAGTGGATAGAACGGTTACTTGTATTTAATGATGAAGAACTGACAATAGGCGCGCTAGGGACGGTGGAATATTATGAAAAACACTACCACAGCACCGATTAAAAAGGTAGTTAGTAAAATCTTTCTGCTTATTTCCGTATTACTAGTTCTAGCCGGTTGCGGACGTATACTCAATGCACCGACATTCAACAATATAACAGCTGCTGAAAAAAATAGTGAAATTGTTGGAGAAGAAAAAGATGAGCTTGTCGGGATAGTGAGTCAGACGATTTATGATACCGTTGACCGGGATAATTCGAAGGGGCAAGAAATAGCGACGGGTGTAATTGAAAAGTCGGGAATGGAAATAAACGTTCCAGAAGGCAGGTATGAGATTTTTGCCGGGAATGCGGGAAATGTATTTATCTATGATGAGCAGGGAGATTTACTGATTCGAGAAATGTTTGATCGTTTTTATGGGGTCGATTCTACTTTGACCGTCGACCTTAATGAAAATCATACAATTTTCTTTGATGGCGGATTGGATGGTGCAACCGTTCGACATGCCGAAACAAAAGTCTCCAACAATCTTACACCGGGTATTTGGGAAGTTGGGTTGGATATTAAAGCGGGAGATTATACAGTTACAACTGAAAATGGAGGGGTGGGATACCTACAGGTCTTCGATCCTGACAAAAAAGTGCGTGTTTACGAGCTGGTCGGCGGAGGAGCCGTTCCAACCAAGAGCGATGTTCAATTGGTTGAGGGACAAAAATTGAAAATTATCGGTGTTAGTCATGTTCAATTTAAACCGGATGATGAGGGGAAATAAAATATTGAAAACTGTATTGGCCATCTCATCAAGCAGAAAACCATTTAAATGGTGAATACTTTAACGGGTACTTGAATAGTTCATCATTCAAGTACTCGTTTTATTCTTTGATTCCGTTGATTTCCGTTCCGGGCGGACGCTTTCCTGCGGGCATTACCGGGTCTACTCGTCGCTAAAACCGTGCTCCCAAACGCTACGCTTTTAGGTCGCAAAAGCCGTTCTTCGTTACGGCTCTTCCTGCGGGGCTTTCGGTTAATGCTGATTCCGCGGGAGTCGCCGCCCTCATACGCGTCAACTTAAGA
>NZ_JBYHFO010000030.1:0-5047 GCF_057669865.1 Sporosarcina sp. Y1009
GCTCCAGTAGCTCCAGTTGCTCCAATAGCCCCAGCTTCACCTGTTGCTCCAGTTGCTCCGGTTGCACCAGTAGCACCGATTGCGCCAGCTTCACCCGTCGCGCCAGTAGCTCCAATAGCCCCAGCTTCACCGGTTGCTCCAGTTGCGCCAGTTGCTCCAATATCACCTGCTTCACCTGTTGCTCCGGTTTCACCAGTAGCACCAGTAGCTCCGGTTGCGCCAGTAGCTCCAATAGCCCCAGCTTCACCGGTTGCTCCAGTTGCGCCCGTCGCTCCAATAGCCCCGGCTTCACCAGTTGCTCCAGTTTCGCCCGTCGCTCCAATGGCCCCGGCTTCACCAGTTGCTCCAGTAGCTCCANAGTTGCGCCCGTCGCTCCAATAGCCCCGGCTTCACCAGTTGCTCCAGTTTCGCCCGTCGCTCCAATGGCCCCGGCTTCACCAGTTGCTCCAGTAGCTCCAGTTGCTCCAATAGCACCTGTTTCACCTGTAGCACCAGTTTCGCCCGTAGCTCCGATTGCGCCAGCTTCACCCGTCGCGCCAGTAGCTCCAGTTTCGCCCGTTGCACCAATAGCTCCAGTTTCTCCCGTAGCACCAGTTGCGCCCGTCGCTCCAATGGCCCCGGCTTCACCTGTTGCTCCAGTAGCGCCAGTTGCACCAATCGCCCCGGCTTCACCTGTTGCTCCAGTTGCGCCCGTCGCTCCAATAGCCCCAGTAGCTCCTGTTACCCCGGTAGCACCAGTAGCTCCAGTTGGCCCAGGGCACCCTCTAGGTCCTCTTGGCCCAACCTCACAGCAACAAGGTGAATCGCAGCAGATATCACAAAAATTACGATGTGGAAAATGTCTATTATTAAAAATCATATTTTCACCTCCATTCTTTTCTATCGTATTCATGAAAAGAGTGAAGGCTTGGACAAATAACTACTTGTCCGCAAATATTGAGTTTTAGAGTCAATCTATGAAAGTCGACTTTATGTCTTTTTAATCCTCTTCTCAAACAACTTTTCAAAGTATTTTTGATTTCGAAGAATGGATTCATGCTGCGGTCTATACGCTCGCGCACGTTCGTTATGTGCATGCGCTTCATCGAATTGTTGTAAACGATCGTATAGGACGCATAGTTGTAGATGTGGTAACCATGTAGAAAATGTTGTGTTTTGAAAACTTTGCTTCTCATCGCTTTTATAAAGTAGTGCTTGATGATACCAATACATGGCCTCTTGATTTTTATGTTGTGCCATGAAATGAAAGCCAAGACGGCAACAAGCTTCCGGACGAGGAACATCGTACATAAGTGAACGTAAAATGGAACTAAGCTTTTCCTCTTCATTCTCAAGCGTTTGATAACAATCCGCTAGATTAAAACAGGCTCTGATATTATCTTCCACCCAACCAAGTTTTGAAGATAAGAATGTTTCATAATAATGCACAGCCTCTTCATAGTGACCGTGATCCTTTAATTCATTGGCAAAATAGAAAGTATCTCGAGGAGAAAGTGTTTCTCCTGATTTCACTAAGTTTTGATAGATTTTTAAATTTCGGTCGCTATCATGACTTAACGGAATATGAGTAACCGCAGCATCACTATAGACCAAATTTCCATACACAGAAAGATATTCATGGACAGCACCTATCCACATAAAATTTCTTTCTCTTTTTACTAACCGGTATCTTCGAAGAAGGGAATTTACATTTGCTTCTTCGTCAAAACTTAAGTGATAATTCATCGAAACTGCGTCGGTGTCTGGTTCTAGTTTCTTTTTCAACGCTTTAAATTTATCTATGTCCTCTGCCGTAAAAATATCATCTGCGTCCAACCAAAGAATATATTGCTTTGTTGCTTGTTGAAACGAAAAATTCCGCGCAGCTGCAAAATCATCTATCCATTCAAAGTCAAAAATTCGATCTGTATACTTAGCGACGATTTCCTTCGTGCGATCAGTAGATCCTGTATCGACGATATTGATCTCATCTACTAAATCACTCACCGAATCCAAACATCTTCCAATGACATCTTCTTCATTTTTAACAATCATGCATAAGCTTATGGTGATCATTTTATCCCTCCAAACATTTCTACTATATATATGCAACCCGGGTTCAGTTGAAGGGGGCAAAGGCTAGTAGAAGTGTGATAATATGAAAGAAATAGTAAACTTCATTGCATAGTAAACCTAAAGAAGGAGTGATGACATATGGAAAATTATAAAATGATGATAAATGGAGAGGAAATTGGTGAGGGGCTGCCTACTGTAAAGGTTGAAAATCCAGCAACGGGTGAAGTAATCGCAACAGTACCAAAGGGCGGCGAGAAAGAAGCGGCTATGGCAATAGATGCTGCATATGAAGCTTTTCCTGAGTGGTCTGCGCGTTCGGCATATGAGCGCAGTGCCTTATTACAAACTTGGCATGAGTTAATCAAAGAACAAGCTGAAGATTTAGCAGAAATGATGACTCAGGAGCAAGGAAAACCGCTTGCTGAAGCAAAGGGTGAAGTTGCGTACGCAAATGGATTCATATCTTGGTATGCCGAAGAAGGCAAACGAATCTACGGAGAATCGATCCCTGCCACGGGACAAAACAAGCGATTATTTGTCCACAAACAACCTGTCGGGGTAACCGCAATCATTACACCATGGAATTTTCCAGCAGCCATGATCACCCGAAAAGTTGGGCCAGCACTGGCTGCAGGTTGTACAGTGATGATCAAACCCGCAAATTTAACGCCGATAACAGCGATTAAACTCGTACAATTAGCCGAGCAGGCGGGGATTCCAAAAGGTGTCATAAATGTTGTCACAGGCGATTCAAAAGCAATTGGAGAAACTTGGCTCGCGGATACGCGTGTTCGAAAACTTACTTTTACGGGATCCACAGAAGTAGGGAAAGGGTTAATGAAAGGTGCCGCGGATACAGTGAAGAAGATTTCACTTGAACTCGGCGGTCATGCACCGGCCATTGTGATGGAAGATTGTGATCTAGATAAGGCGGCAGAGGGTGTGCTCGCAGCAAAATTCCGAAATGCGGGTCAAACTTGCGTCTGTGTGAATCGAGTCTATGTTCATGAATCAATTGCGGAGGCCTTTACGAAGAAACTCGTTGAAAAAGCAAGTGCCCTGAAAGTGGGAAATGGTCTAGAAGATGGGATTGATATCGGTCCATTAATCAACGAAGCAGCTATTGAAAAAGTTAAAAGACATGTTGACGATGCGATAGAAAAAGGTGCACAAGTCGAACTTGGTGGAAATTCAAAAGGCGGTCTCTTCTATGAACCTACTATATTGACTGGCGTAACTGACGACATGATCTGCATGACGGACGAAACATTCGGTCCAGTCACACCGATTACGACCTTCAAAACTGAAGAAGAAGCAATTAGCCGTGCAAATGATTCCATTTACGGACTTGCAGCCTATGTATTTACAGAAAACATTACAAAAGGAATCCGCATTTCCGAGCAACTGGAATACGGAATCGTCGGCTTAAACGATGGCGTCCCGTCCACACCGCAAGCGCCATTCGGCGGATTTAAACAAAGTGGACTTGGAAGAGAAGGCGGTCACCAAGGAATGGACGAGTATTTGGAAGTGAAATATATTTCACTTGGATTGTAACGAATCGACATTATGGAGGGGAAATTAAATGAGTTTGATGAAAGCTATTCGATTTGAAGAATACGGTGGACCCGAGGTTTTAAAGTATATTGATGTTGATATCCCAGAAATAGGTGATCGTGAAGTATTGGTTAGCGTGAAAGCAATTGGTGTTAACTATGCTGATATAGCGCGCCGGGAAGGGAAGTATGTGGTGCCAACTGAATTGCCGTTTATTCCAGGCGCTGAAATTGCCGGTGAAATTGTCGCTGTAGGCGCAAACGTCACACAGTTCATACCCGGTATGCGTGTTGTTTCTCTCATTGAATCGGGGGCATATGCAGAATTTGCGAAAGTGCATGAATTGGCATTAGCACCCATTCCGAAAGGTGTTGAATACACCGATGCGGTTGCACTACCGCTTCAAGGACAAACCGCCTATCATATTTTAACGACCATGGGCAGACTGGAAAAAGGAGAAACTGTTCTTGTTCATGCCGCAGCAGGGGGTGTAGGTGCAATTTCAGTGCAACTGGCCAAATTATTTGGCGCTGGAAAAATCATTGCAACAGCTAGCAGTGCTGACAAACTAGCTCATGCAAAAAGCTTAGGCGCAGATCACCTCATCAACTACACAGAAGAAAATTGGGAACAACAAATTCTTGACCTAACAGATGGAAAAGGGGTCGATGTCGCTCTGGAAATGGTCGGCGGGGAAGTTTTTGATAAAACAGTGGCATGTCTCGCCCCGTTTGGCAGATTAGTCATATTCGGTGCGGCAAGTGGAGAGCAAGTTCAATTTTACCCGGCACAATTAATGCGTCGCAATCAATCAGTCATTGGTTTCTTCTTGCCGCAAATCGTGAATAAACCAGAACTATATCAAAAGAGTTTCAAAGAGTTACTTCACTATATTGATAGTGGTGAACTCGAACTGACAATCGGTGGCACATATAATTTAGAAGATGCAGCCGAAGCCCATCAAGCACTTCAAGGGAGAAAAACCATGGGGAAACTAGTACTTATTCCATAGGATACGCATCAAAAATAGTAGCATAAATCGAGGAAGTACATCATGTACTTCTTTTTTGATGAAAAAGATATCATTCGTATCGCCTATCATTGCTCTCGTAACGAAGCAGCTTGGACTTGAAAAATGCTCGAATCATCACGTAATCAAAAACTCAGCAAAATAGAAAATGGCTGAGTTTTTATACATTCTTTTATCTTCTCTTTTTCTTTGCCGGCTTTAACACAGTAGAATTTAGAATAAGATTTAACAGCTTAGGGCAGAAGTCCTCCACTTCTAAACGTTAAGGTGTGGCAACACCAGTGAAAGTGGGGGATGAATGCTTGCTTTAGAAAAGTAAAACTTAATAGGGGGAACGCTTGTTTCAAATGTGTTATAATAGGTTGTAAGAATATTCAACTACATCTAATTGGAGGCGAAGAAATG
>NZ_JBYHFO010000031.1:0-3971 GCF_057669865.1 Sporosarcina sp. Y1009
GGCGCGACGGGTGAAGCTGGCGCAATCGGTGCTACTGGTGCTACGGGTGCAACCGGAGCAACTGGAGCCACTGGTGCTACAGGCGAAACCGGAGCAACCGGAGCCACGGGCGGAACTGGTGCGATTATCCCATTCGCATCTGGTACCCCAGCTGTACTCACAACGATCCTTGGTGGTTTAGTTGGAACAACAAGTATTATTGGATTTGGCGCATCTGAACCTGGTGTAGAGGTTATAGGTCAAAATATCTCGACTGCACTTCTTCCATTGGAGTACGCCTTCACTGCACCTCAAGCAGGGACAATTACTGCAATGTCCGCCACATTTAAAAACACATTGGCATTGACACTTGTTTTAACAACCGTCACCATTAATGCCACAGTATTTATTGCACCAGCTGGCAGCAATACTTTTACCGCAACAACCGCTAATTTAACCCTTGCCCCAGCTTATTCAGGCTCTGTCGCAATTGGTGGAATTAGCTTTGCTTCAGCGAATACGAACGTTGCTGTAAATCAAGGAGATCGGGTGTTAATGGTATTCTCAGCGTCAGCTACAGGTTTAAACTTAGTGAACACGATAACAGGTACTGCAAGCGCAGGAATCACAATGACAACTGTGTAAAGAACAACTCAATAAAAAAAGTACAAAACTTCTTTAATACCCCTTTCATCCCATCCGCTGAAAGGGGCTTTTTCTCATACACTTTTCAATTCACCTTCTGCTACAATTGGGATAGAAATTATTAGGAGGACAAAAATGTTGAAAAACTTGGCCACCTATCTTTACTTGTTCATTATTCTACTTGTTGCTGCTGGTTGCTCAACTGAAGACATGCAATCTGTATCAAACATGAATGATAAAGAGATAGATGCAGATGAAATCATAGTAAAAAACTCGCCATCCGAAAAGTTGCGTGTCCACTACATAGATGTTGACCAAGCAGATGCGACACTGCTCCAGTTTAGCGAGGCGGACGAAGACTTCACTATTCTCATCGATACAGGTGATTGGAATGCGAAGAATGTCGTCACTTATCTTCATGAACAAAATATACGCACAGTCGATCTGGTTGCAATCACCCATCCTCACGCTGACCATCTGGGTCAATTAGATAAAATTATCAACGAGGTTAATGTAACAGAAGTGTGGATGAACGGAGAAACGGCTAATTCACAAGTATTTGCCAATTCATTAGAAGCCATTGAAACGAACCAAGTAGATTATTATGAACCTAAAATTGGTGAAGTATTTGATATCGGTCCCCTTCAAATAGAGGTACTGCATCCCAAATCGCTCTCATCTAATACGAATAATAACTCGCTTGCGATGCGGATACAATACCGGGATGTCTCATTTTTATTCACAGGGGATGCTGAATCACAGGCTGAAGAGGAGATGCTGGCTCGCGGTGCAAATCTTGCGGCAACTATTCTACACATTGGCCACCATGGTTCAAACACATCTAGTACACCCGATTTTTTAGAAGCAGTCAATCCGGAAATGGCCATCTATTCTGCCGGTGTAGACAATTCCTATGATCATCCTGATGAAGAAGTCATCAATCGCATCAATTCAAGTGACATTCTTCTATACGGAACGGACATTCACGGAACAATCGTCGTTGAAACCGATGGTCTTACTTATCACGTAATGACACAGAAACAAGGTACCCTTCCCCGCGACACTTCAAATGAGTTTTGCGTGGATATCAATACAGCGAGCGAAGAAGACTTACAGCAAATCATTCATATTGGCCCTGCTTTGGCAAGCCAATTAACCGCTCTTCGTCCATTTCATTCAGTCGAAGAACTCATCAATATAAATGGCATTGGAACTGCTCGTTTAAAAGAGATTCAATCACAGGGACTTGCCTGCATAGGAGGATAACCATGTACTCAGCTTATCTAGACCGATTTACCGACACTGATCAAGCACTTATTCTCGTAGAAGATTTACAAAAAGAATTCCTTGTGCCCATTTCCAATCTCCCAACAGGCAGTCAAACAGGAACTTGGTTTGTCGTTGACATTCAAAACGACAACATCACCTCACTTCAAATTAATGAAAAGAAAACACGCGACATGCAAAGAGACATTAAAAATCGAATGCAGCGGCTACAAACAAATAAGACAAGTCGCTTCAAGCGAAAGTAATCAGTATGAAGGCCAATTGGTCTTCTTTTTTTTAACTTCATATACTACTAGTAATGAATAATATACATGTTAGAATATAATCATCAGAATTATTAGTAAACGCAGCGAAGAAATAACAGGGGGATGGTCATGAAACAAACATGTATTCGGTTCTTAGTTTCTTTAATTTGTATCGTGTTTATCGCCGGTTGTGGAACACCGTACGGCGATGATGTCATTGAGATTAATAGTAACGACTTAGCCCCGATGTTTGTACTTGAAGATATAGAAGGAAATACTGTTTCGCTAAAAGATGTTCAGCAGAAAACCTATGTAAAGTATTGGGCTTCTTGGTGTTCAATTTGTTTGGCTGGTCTCGAGGAACTCGATACATTAGCAGCTCGTGATACCGATTTTCGCGTCATTAGTATTGTTAGTCCAGGATACAAAGGAGAAATGTCTACCGAAAAGTTCAAAGCCTGGTATGCATCCCTTGCATTAGACAATATGACAGTATTACTTGATGAGGATGGCGTTTGGGCACGTGAATTTGGCGTCATTGGTTATCCAAGTTCTTTTTTTATAAGTTCTTACGGAGAACTTGA
The DNA here is from genome assembly GCF_057669865.1 of Sporosarcina sp. Y1009. NCBI lineage: Bacteria > Bacillati > Bacillota > Bacilli > Caryophanales > Caryophanaceae > Sporosarcina > Sporosarcina sp. Y1009. Next base: position 2,741 of record NZ_JBYHFO010000031.1, read on the forward strand.
AGAATCATTTGTCGGACATACTTCTAATGCAGAGATTACCACAATCATAAACCAACTAAGATAGCGAGGTGATTAACGATGAATCGAATACTTTATGGGTTCTTGTTTGGCATGTTGCTCATAGTTCTTTCCGCTTGTACAGGACAAATTAAAGAAGTAAGTGATGTTCATTCAGCAACAAAGTTACCGACCTCCTCTGCTCCTGAAACCGAATCAGCGCGTGATCTTGATGTAATTTATTTTGCAGGGGGTTGCTTTTGGGGTGTCGAAGAATTCTTTTCTAAAATGCCCGGTGTAGTTGATGTGACCTCTGGTTATGCCAATGGAGTCGGAGAAAACCCGACGTATGAGGAAGTTATGAGCGGTGAATTGGGGTTTGTGGAAACGGTTGAAGTGCAATATGATCCCGAAGAAGTCGACCTCTTAACTCTCATCACTTATTATTTTAAAGCGATTGATCCGACGACGTTAAACCAACAAGGAAATGATATTGGTGTTCAGTACCGCACTGGGATTTATTATGTGAACGATGATGATGCACGCTTAATCGATACACTTCTGACCGCTGAACGTGAAAAGTATGATCAAGCTGTTGTTACTGAAGTGTTGCCTTTAACAAATTATTTTTTAGCAGAGGAATACCATCAAGACTTCTTAGTGAAAAATCCTAACGCTTATTGTCATATCGATATGAGTATCTTGGATGATTTGAATTCTTTGGTGGATCCGTCCCTTTACTCTAGACCTAGTGATGATGCGCTTAAAGAAAGTTTAACCGAGGAACAATATAATGTAGCGGTATTGAATGATACGGAAACTGCTTACTCCAATGCATATTGGGATTTATACGAACCTGGCATTTACGTTGATATCGTCACGGGTGAACCCCTGTTTACCAGTACCGATAAATATGATTCTTTTTGCGGGTGGCCGAGTTTTACAAAACCAATTGACCCGAGTGTCGTGACTTATACCGTCGATACGAGCTTTAATATGGTCCGTACAGAAGTTCGAAGTCGTGTGGGTGACATTCATTTAGGCCATGTATTCGACGATGGACCAACCGATCAAGGTGGAAAAAGGTACTGCATTAATAGCGCTTCTATCTTGTTTATTCCTTTGGATGATATGGTGCAAGAAGGGTATGGGTATTTGGTGGCCCACGTCGAATGAAGGAGGCTACATTTGCCTCCTTTTTTATCCCGCATTAACGGGCAGTAAGACGCCCACC
>NZ_JBYHFO010000032.1:0-2998 GCF_057669865.1 Sporosarcina sp. Y1009
TTTAGGTTAAGTTAGAAAGGGCGCACGGCGGATGCCTTGGCACTAGGAGTCTATGAAGGACGGCACTAACACCGATATGCTCTGGGGAGCTGTAAGTAAGCTTTGATCCAGAGATTTCCGAATGGGGAAACCCACTGTTCGTAATGGAGCAGTACGTTTACGTGAATACATAGCGTAATCGAGACAAACCCGGAGAACTGAAACATCTAAGTATCCGGAGGAAGAGAAAGAAAAATCGATTCCCTGAGTAGCGGCGAGCGAAACGGGAATAGCCCAAACCAGGAAGCTTGCTTCCTGGGGTTGTAGGACACTCTATACGGAGTTACAAAGGAATGAATTAGACGAAGCGACCTGGAAAGGTCCGCCGTAGTGGGTAATAGCCCCGTAGTCGAAAGTTCATTCTCTCCAGAGTGTATCCTGAGTACGGCGGAACACGTGAAATTCCGTCGGAATCCGGGAGGACCATCTCCCAAGGCTAAATACTTCCTAGTGACCGATAGTGAACCAGTACCGTGAGGGAAAGGTGAAAAGCACCCCGGAAGGGGAGTGAAATAGATCCTGAAACCGTGTGCCTACAAGTAGTCAGAGCTCCGTTGATCAATTCTTCGGAATCGATCACGAGTGATGGCGTGCCTTTTGTAGAATGAACCGGCGAGTTACTGATTCCATGCAAGGTTAAGCAGAGAATGCGGAGCCGCAGCGAAAGCGAGTCTGAATAGGGCGATTTAGTATGGGGTCGTAGACCCGAAACCAGGTGATCTACCCATGTCCAGGGTGAAGGTAAGGTAACACTTACTGGAGGCCCGAACCCACGTATGTTGAAAAATGCGGGGATGAGGTGTGGGTAGCGGTGAAATTCCAATCGAACCTGGAGATAGCTGGTTCTCTCCGAAATAGCTTTAGGGCTAGCCTCAAACGTAAGAATCTCGGAGGTAGAGCACTGTTTGGACTAGGGGCCCATCCCGGGTTACCGAATTCAGACAAACTCCGAATGCCGAAGATTTTTGTTTGGGAGTCAGACTGCGGGTGATAAGATTCGTAGTCGAGAGGGAAACAACCCAGACCACCAGTTAAGGTCCCCAAATATCCGTTAAGTGGAAAAGGATGTGGCGTTGCCCAGACAACCAGGATGTTGGCTTAGAAGCAGCCACCATTTAAAGAGTGCGTAATAGCTCACTGGTCGAGTGGCGCCGCGCCGAAAATGTACCGGGGCTAAACGGATTACCGAAACTGTGGATTGACACCTTTGGTGTCAGTGGTAGGAGAGCGTTCTAGGGGCGTTGAAGCTAGACTGTAAGGACTGGTGGAGCGCCTAGAAGTGAGAATGCCGGTATGAGTAGCGAAAGAAGGGTGAGAATCCCTTCCACCGAATGCCTAAGGTTTCCTGAGGAAGGCTCGTCCGCTCAGGGTTAGTCGGGACCTAAGTCGAGGCCGAAAGGCGTAGACGATGGACAACAGGTTGATATTCCTGTACCACCTCCCCGCCGTTTGAACAATGGGGGGACGCAGTAGGATAGGGTGAGCGCGCTGTTGGTTATGCGCGTCCAAGCAGTAAGGTGTGAAACGAGGAAAATCCCGTTTCTATAACATTGAGCTGTGATGGCAAGGGGAATTTTCCCTGGAGTCCCTGATTTCACGCTGCCAAGAAAAGCCTCTAGTGAGGCGGGAGGTGCCCGTACCGCAAACCGACACAGGTAGGCGAGGAGAGAATCCTAAGGTGATCGAGAGAACTCTCGTTAAGGAACTCGGCAAAATGACCCCGTAACTTCGGGAGAAGGGGTGCTCTGGTAGGGTGTTAAAGCCCGAGAGAGCCGCAGTGAATAGGCCCAAGCGACTGTTTAGCAAAAACATAGGTCTCTGCAAAACCGCAAGGTGAAGTATAGGGGCTGACGCCTGCCCGGTGCTGGAAGGTTAAGGGGAGAGGTTAGCGCAAGCGAAGCTTCGAACCGAAGCCCCAGTAAACGGCGGCCGTAACTATAACGGTCCTAAGGTAGCGAAATTCCTTGTCGGGTAAGTTCCGACCCGCACGAAAGGCGTAACGATTTGGGCACTGTCTCAACGAGAGACTCGGTGAAATTATAGTACCTGTGAAGATGCAGGTTACCCGCGACAGGACGGAAAGACCCCGTGGAGCTTTACTGCAACCTGATATTGAATTTTGATACAATCTGTACAGGATAGGTAGGAGCCTAAGATTCCGGAGCGCCAGCTTCGGAGGAGGCGTTGGTGGGATACTACCCTGATTGTATTGGAATTCTAACCCATGCCCCTTATCGGGGCAGGAGACAGTGTCAGGCGGGCAGTTTGACTGGGGCGGTCGCCTCCTAAAGAGTAACGGAGGCGCCCAAAGGTTCCCTCAGAATGGTTGGACATCATTCGTAGAGTGCAAAGGCATAAGGGAGCTTAACTGCGAGACCTACAAGTCGAGCAGGGTCGAAAGACGGGCTTAGTGATCCGGTGGTTCCGCATGGAAGGGCCATCGCTCAACGGATAAAAGCTACCCCGGGGATAACAGGCTTATCTTCCCCAAGAGTCCACATCGACGGGAAGGTTTGGCACCTCGATGTCGGCTCATCGCATCCTGGGGCTGTAGTCGGTCCCAAGGGTTGGGCTGTTCGCCCATTAAAGCGGTACGCGAGCTGGGTTCAGAACGTCGTGAGACAGTTCGGTCCCTATCCGTCGCGGGCGCAGGAAATTTGAGAAGAGCTGTCCTTAGTACGAGAGGACCGGGATGGACACACCGCTGGTGTACCAGTTGTCTTGCCAAAGGCATCGCTGGGTAGCTACGTGTGGCCGGGATAAATGCTGAAAGCATCTAAGCATGAAGCCCCCTTCAAGATGAGATTTCCCATTACGCAAGTAAGTAAGATCCCTCAGAGAAGATGAGGTTGATAGGTCCGGGGTGTAAGTACGGCGACGTACGTAGCTGACGGATACTAATTGATCGAGGACTTAACCTAATTAAGTTAAAAGGGTTTGATTGACCCTGATTTGTGAA
>NZ_JBYHFO010000034.1:0-1446 GCF_057669865.1 Sporosarcina sp. Y1009
TGCACTGGACCCTTAAAATTGGACACTATTTTTCTAAGCAGCTAGTTCAAATTTTTTCCGATAGCCCACTGGGCTTTTCCGCTTTAATCTGGACTTGATTCTCAAATGATTATAATAAAAGATATACTGTTCTAGTTCCTCTTTAAAGTGTTCAAGATTATCAAACTCCTGAAGGAACAGGAATTCATATTTAAGGATTCCAAAAAAGTTCTCGATGACGGCATTATCGTAACAGTTTCCTTTTCGAGACATGCTCTGTGTGATGTTTTTTTCCTTTAGTAGCTGACAATATTGTGGCATTCGATAATGCCAGCCTTGATCTGAGTGAATCAAGAGCTCATCGTCTTCTTTTACGTATTCAAGTGACTCTTTCAACATTGTTTCAACCAAATCAAACGTAGGCCTTGATTGAAGCGTATAGGTAATGATTTCGCCGTTGAACAGGTCCAAAATAGGAGAGAGATATAATTTCTGTCCAAATAATTTAAATTCTGTAACGTCTGTAACCCATTTTTCGTTGGGTTTTTCCGCTTTGAAATCGCGGTTCAAGATATTTGGTGCTGCTTTCCCAAATGCACCTTTATAGGATTTGTACTTCTTCATTCGGACAATACATTGAAGCCCTAGTTCTCGCATAATCCGAAGAACTTTCTTCTTGTTTATCGTGTGTCCTTTTTCGATTAGGACGTCGGTGATGCGTCGATACCCAAGGCGCCCTTTGTGTCGGCGGTAGATGAAGTTGATTCTTCTCTTCCACTTCCGGTCGGGATCTGGCTGATTGAAACTATTTAGGATGTCGTAGTAGGTGCTTCGTGCAATACCTGCTATCTTTACCATCTTGTTCACTGGGAATTCATGCCTTAGTTCAAATATTACTTTCGCTTTAATCTTTTTGGTGATTTTTCTTCCTGAACTAAGGCTTCCAGCTTTTTTAGATAGGCATTCTCCATACGAAGATATTCGAGTTCTTTTTCCATGGCTTCTCTTGATTGGTCGACAAGATCTTTGGAAGTGCTTTTCTTTTGTTTGTGAGATTTCATTGTAGAGGGCCCCTTTTCTTTTGTTTCAAGGGCACCTTCTCCAGCTGTCTCCCACTTTTTCTTCCACCTGCGGACCATACTAGGATCCGGGATATGGAAAATAGCAGATGCCTCTCGAACAGAATAATCCGTGTCATTGATAAATTGAATTACCCTTAGTTTAAAGGCTCCTGGATAGTTTGTATAGGGAAAATTGAATGCATTATCACCATGGTGTCGAAACAGTAGCACCCAGTAACGAATTACAGAGTCGTCGACTCCGACCTGTTCTGCCAGGTCTCGGTAACTAATACTTTCATGTTCATAACGTTTGGCTATTAGAAGTTTAAGTTCTTTAGTATACTTGGACATTCTTTTTAGGCCTCCTAATGTTGGATGACGTGTCCAACATTAGGGGGGCAGTGCA
>NZ_JBYHFO010000035.1:0-1344 GCF_057669865.1 Sporosarcina sp. Y1009
CATACGCGTCAACTTAAGGTTCTGTTCATCACTTCTTATCAATCTTTCAACTATTATTTTACCAATCACTGACTTTATTTGAGATTAGAGGTTTCTGCAAAGTCTAATCAGGGTATGATTTAAATAATTCCATTGTTCATGGCATGCTAAATAAAACTCATTTTACCCCTAAAAAAAATGTTTTTATCTGTAAGCATTCCAGCCAATGGGGCCGGGTTCTTTCACATTTTTCCGGCCAATAGACCGCAGTGTTCTTTCTAGTTGTTCTAGGGTGTTTTGCCAGACCGTTTCATCACGGGCTCGCCAAAGCACCCATATTTTTTTGCCCACTTCTCTCATCGTAATTTGTTCACTCAAAATCAGACCTTCGGTCTGCCAAAAATATACACGAAATTGATAAGTCAACAAGGTGCTTAGAAGAAGCGTAATTAGTTCCACATATAAGTGACATTCCCATCTTTCGAGTTTCATCTCACGATAATGAGCGATTTTGAAATCACTTTTCCAAGACTTGAAAAGAAGTTCAATCTGCCACCGATATCGATAAAGGGCAACCACTTCTTCCGCTGGAACAGAAAGAGGAAGATTTGTAATCATAATCGAAATACCGGATAAGTCTTTCGATTTCTGTTTGATTTTTCCAGGCTTTGTCTGACCACGTCTTACAATCCGATGATCCTGACGACTTTGTTCCTCTTTCGTCATTCTATAAAGGACTAAACGGGTTGGAAGTTTTTCATGCCTTCCCATATAAACTATGGGATATTCTTTAAACTCACCCCGTTTCATCGTCAGTAGAACCTCCTCCAATAAAATCCGCTCATACGCATACTTCTGGATGAGCTCACCGTTAGGATGATACCTGGGATTCGGATGAGCCGAATAAAACATCGTATCGGACTTGGCACGGGAAACGAAGAAAGCCTCTGACTTCATGATTTGTTTCAACATATCGAATTTAAAATAACCTAAGTCTTGTAAAAATAGATCGTCTTTCTGAATATCTTGCAATCGTTCCATTCCTGCAGGACAATCGCCTGCTTTTCCGGACTGTATACCGATGTACAAAAAGCGTCCAGTAAACAGATCATATTCCATTTGAAATTTTACACCAGAACCCACGGTTCCAGGATACACCTGGCGACAATCAAACGACATGGTGACAGTTGATCCATCTAATACCCGGAGCCGATTGAACGGCTGGCTGCTTTGGAACGGAATGGCCGCGAGCGTGAGATTCGACTGTTTTTCATACAAAAGAAGGTAGATTTTTTCTAGAAAAGAAACAGCGTTTCTATTAATTCTTTTATCCAATGCTTGCTTTGACATCTGGGCATCATGGTT
>NZ_JBYHFO010000036.1:0-657 GCF_057669865.1 Sporosarcina sp. Y1009
TTTTAATCAGAGGGTCACAGGTTCGAATCCTGTATGGCTCACCATTTTATGTATTGCCGACATATGATCATGCGGGTGTGGTGGAACTGGCAGACACGCTAGACTTAGGATCTAGTGCCTTCGGGCGTGGGGGTTCGACTCCCTTCACCCGCACTTTATTATATATGACGCGGAAGTAGTTCAGTGGTAGAATATCACCTTGCCAAGGTGGAGGTCGCGGGTTCGAATCCCGTCTTCCGCTCCATTGATTTGCCGGGGTGGCGGAACTGGCAGACGCACAGGACTTAAAATCCTGCGGTAGGTAACTACCGTACCGGTTCGATTCCGGTTCTCGGCACCATTATATACTCTTTAATATGCGCCCGTAGTTCAATTGGATAGAGCACTTGACTACGAATCAAGAAGTTGTAGGTTCGACTCCTGCCGGGCGCGCCATTATTTTTAACTTGTAAATATCGGGAAGTAGCTCAGCTTGGTAGAGCACTTGGTTTGGGACCAAGGGGTCGCAGGTTCGAATCCTGTCTTCCCGACCATTATGATTTTCAAGCAAGTTTTTTTCTTAAATAATCTACAGCTTTGGGGCCTTAGCTCAGCTGGGAGAGCGCCTGCCTTGCACGCAGGAGGTCAGCGGTTCGATCCCGCTAGGCTCCACCATTA
>NZ_JBYHFO010000037.1:0-515 GCF_057669865.1 Sporosarcina sp. Y1009
CCAGTTGCTCCAATAGCCCCAGCTTCACCGGTTACTCCAGTTTCGCCCGTTGCTCCAATAGCACCTGCTTCACCTGTTGCTCCAGTCGCGCCAGTCGCTCCAATGGCCCCGGCTTCACCTGTTGCTCCGGTTTCACCAGTAGCTCCGGTTGCGCCAGTTGCTCCAATAGCCCCAGCTTCACCGGTTACTCCCGTTGCGCCAGTTGCTCCAATAGCCCCAGCTTCACCGGTTACTCCAGTTGCGCCAGTTGCTCCAATAGCCCCAGCTTCACCGGTTACTCCAGTTGCGCCAGTTGCTCCAATAGCCCCAGCTTCACCGGTTACTCCAGTTGCGCCAGTTGCTCCAATAGCACCTGCTTCACCTGTTGCTCCGGTTTCACCAGTAGCTCCGGTTGCGCCAGTTGCTCCAATAGCCCCAGCTTCACCGGTTACTCCAGTTGCGCCAGTTGCTCCAATAGCACCTGCTTCACCTGTTGCTCCAGTAGCTCCAGTTGCTCCAATAGCCCCAGCTTCACC